>CALKVR010000602.1 GCA_938004815.1 uncultured Polyangiaceae bacterium
ACCTGGCGGGCTGGCCGCCGCGCCCGAGCCGCCGGCTCGCCCTGCGCCGCCCCCGCCGCCGCCCGACGGCGACGAGCCACCGCCGGCCCCCAAGCGCCCGCATCTTCGTCTGGTCAAGAAGTAGCCGGGGCCAGTGCGGCGAGGGCGCGCGCGGCGTCGACCGAGAGCCGACCGCTCGCGATCACCGCTTCGAGCGAAGGGTCGGCGAGAACGCCACGCTTTACATCGAGGTAGGCGACGAGGTAGCCGGCCTCACGCCCGAGCCCGCCGCCTCGCGCCGCGCGCGCGGCGATCCGAAGCGCGCGATCGAGCGGCGCGCCCAGCGCGCAGAGCGAATCGACGACGTTGGCGAACCCGACGCCGCGGTGGGCCGCGCGGGCGGCCAGGTGCCGGAGCCCGAGCTCTCGCGCGCGCGCCCCGACCAAGAAGCCGGCCCGCTCCTCGAGGAGAAGCGCGTAGCCCTCTTGCCCCTCGGAGCCCCGCGCGGAGCCAACCTCGAAGATGGCCTCGCCGCGCGCGGCGGCTCGCGCCATCGGCAACAAGTGACCGTGGACCTCGTGCATGACGGTGCGCTCGACGTCGACCACTCGCACCCGCCGTTTCCGAGCGATCTGGAGGACGCGATCGCCCGCAGCAGCCAGCGGCGCGAGCGAGGCGTGGGCCACCACCCGCACCGGCAGGCGCAGCTTGCCGATCTCGTCTCGCGCTCGGCACACGAGCGAGCGCGGATCGCCGGTGTCGTCAGTCGTCACCATCTCGGCGTCGGAGGCAGGCGCCTCGGCGACCGGCGCCGTCGCGAAGTCGCGCGCCAGCCGATCGGCCTCGGCGTCGAGCGGATCGCCCGCCGAGAAGCGAGAGGCCGCCAGCGCCGGGAGGCGTTCGGTCTCTCGGGCATCGATGATCGCCGCCTCGAGCGCGAGCTCGCGCGCCCTGGCCGCGTACAAGGCGCCGAGCACGCCATCGGGCTCGATCTCGGCGGCGAGCTCCATCGCGCGCTCGGGCACGTCGCCGAGATAGGGCGCGGCCCCATAGAGGAACGACGGCGCAGATCGCGCCCCCGCGGCCCAGGCGGCGCGCACCGCCGCGAGCTCGGTCGCGAAGTTCGACGGCGACATCGCCGCGAGGAGCTGAACGCGGCGCCAGAGCTCACGGAGCTGGCGATCGGCTTCCTGGAGAGATACTCGGCGCATGCGCCCGCGGCGAGCTTACACCGCGATCCCGGGCGCACCAGGCTGCTATCGTGCCGCGGTGGAGACACGGCCCGAGCCCCTCGGCCCCATTCGCGCGTTGGTCGCGGCGATAGGGGCTGCGTTCATCCACGGGCTCATCTTCATTTTCGGCCGCGTCGTCCGGTCGCCGGACGAGCGCTGGCTCGTGGGGCCCGTGGGCGGGGCGTACATCGGCGACAAGCCGTACGAGGAGTGCGCCGCGCGCGAGGGGCTCACCGTGGAGCGCAACGCGACCAAGGGCGGCCTCATCGCCGACTTCGACGAGCTCTCCGACGGCAGCTTCGACGCTTCGGCCGTGCACCCCGCCGTTCGGAGGTTCTACGAACAGACCACCGGCTACCGGATGGACGTGTGGGCCTCGACGTCGTTCCCGGCCAACATCGCGCTCTGGCTCCTCGTCACGACGATCAGCCGCAAGGTGAACCAGCTCAACTTTCCGCTCGACGTCCTCGACACCGCCAAGGGCATGGACAGCGAGATCGCGCTCCTCCGCGACCCCGAGGGTCGCGTGCGCTACGCGGGGTGGTACCGCCGCCTCGTCGGCTCCAAGCGCGTGCTCTACACCGGCTTCTACATGACCGCGAAGCTGCCCGACGGGCGGCCGATGGTGAAGGTCGTGTTCCCGATGCCGAACGGGAACGCGACCGTCGTCCTCCGGCCGTCGCTCGGTGAGGGGGGCAGCCTCGAGCTCAGCTCGGCGGGGGGCTCCTTTCGCGACGCCGGCTTCTTTCGGCTGCTCGAGCTCCCCCGCGACCGCCTACGGGTCTGGCGCATCCGCTCGCTCAAGGAGCACTTTCGGGTGTACGTCGACGAGAGCGGCACGCTCCGCTGCGATCACCGCATCCGGTTCCTCGGGCTGCCCGTGCTGCTCCTTCACTATCGGATCGAGGAGAAGCGGCAAGACGAGAAGCGACCCGGCGAGAAACGATCGAGCACGCCCGCGGCCGAGCCCGCTCAGGCGTCGTCTTCTTCACCTGCGTAGCAAACCGCGCTCGCGTCCAGGTAGCTGGCGCAGGCAGGGTCCGACGCGCAGGCGGTGTCGGCCTCGACGTAGCACGGCGCCTCGTCACCGAGGCTCTCCCAGCACGCGTCGCAGTTCGGATCGTCGACCTCGTTCTGACACGAGTTCGCGCAGGCCGCCTCGCACGGGCTACCGACACCGCACGCGCACGCGTTCGCCATGACCTCCCAATACGACTCGCAACCGTCGAGGTTGGCGTTGCACACGCACTCGTCGCACGCCTCGTAGTCCGGCTGCGACCCGCAGTCGCCGCCGCCCGAGGTAGCGCGCCTACCGCTGCCGTTGCCGCTGCCCGTGTCGCCGCTCGAGGGGCTGCCTCCGTTCGCCGAGCTCTTGCCGCTGCCCGTCGAGCTCGGCGAGCTCG
>CALKVR010000603.1 GCA_938004815.1 uncultured Polyangiaceae bacterium
GGGCTCGTCGTGCTCGCGCCGCTCGGCACCTACCTCCCCGCCAAGGGCATCACGCTCGAGCCCAAGGACATCGCCGGCGTGACGAGCGAGGGGATGCTCTGCTCGGAGTCCGAGCTCGGGCTCTGCCCGGCCGGCGCCGACGACGGCATCCTCATCCTGCCCGACGGCGCGGGTGAGCCCGGGACCAAGCTCGCCGACGCCATCCCCGCGGCGTGTGATGTCATCTTCGAGATCGGGCTGACGCCGAACCGGCCCGACGGCCTCGGCCACCTCGGGCTCGCGCGCGAGATCGCCGCTCTGTACGGCTTGCCCTTCTCGCCGCCTCTCGCCAAACCCGCCAAGCCCAAGCCCGGGCTAGGTCCCAGCCCATCGATCGCGATCCGCATCGACGACACCGAGCGGTGCCCCATCTACGGCGGCGCGCTCGTCGAGGGGGTGACGATCGGCCCTTCGCCGCTGGGCGTGCAGTACCGGCTCGAGGCCCTCGGCGTGCGCGCGATCTCCAACGTGGTCGACATCACGAACATCGTGATGCTCAAGTTTGGCCACCCGATCCACGGGTTCGACGCCGCCCGCCTCCGGGGCGGCGCCATCGTCGTCCGCCGAGCCGTGCCCAAGGAGCCCTTTGCCACCCTAGACGGGGTGGAGCGCGTTCTCGTCGATGACGATCTCGTCATCGCCGACGGCGAGGGCGCGGTCGCGCTCGCGGGGGTGATGGGCGGTCGAGGCAGCGAGATCCAGAGCGACACCCAGGCCGTGCTCGTCGAGTGCGCCTACTTCACGCCCCGCGGTGTCCGGCGCACATCGCGCCGCCACGGGCTGCACACCGAGTCGAGCCACCGGTTCGAGCGCGGCGTCGACCCGGGCGACACGCGCGCCGTCCTCGACGAGGCATGCGCTCTGCTCGCCGAGCTCGCCGGCGGCACCCCGGGCGACACGTACGTCATCGCGGGGCCGGGCGTGCCGGCCACCCCCGCGATCACCCTGCGCAAGGCGCGCATGGACCAGCTCCTCGGCTTTCCCATCGCGATGGCCGACGCCAAGGCGATCCTCGAGCGGCTCGGCTGCCGTGAGACGTCAGGGGTGGCCCCCGAAGCGGCCGCGTCGCTGTCGTTCGCTCCGCCGTCGCATCGGCCCGACCTGGCGATCGAGGTCGACCTCGTCGAAGAAGTGCTCCGCGTGCACGGCATCGACAAGGTGCCCGCGCTGATCCCGCCGATGCGACCCGACAGCGCCCCCGCGGGCGGTCCCGCCGCCGCCGACATCCAGGCGCTCGTCGTCTCGCACGCGATCGACGTCGGCCTGTCGCAGGCGCTCACGTTCGGCTTCACGTCGGCGGGCGCCCTCGCCGCCGTCCACGCGCCGCCGGCCGCGTTCACGCTCTCGAACCCGCTCGGTGAGGAGCGCGGCGCGATGCGCACGTCGCTCTTTCCCGGCCTCTTCGATGCGCTCCGCCGGGCCCGCCGGCACGGCGTCCAAGACGTCCGCCTCTTCACGACCGGCGCGCGCTTCCTCGCCGGCGAGCCGGGGTCCAAGCTCGCGAACGAGGCCCTCACCTTCGCCGCCGTGATCGCGGGCAAGCGCGACGCCGTGCTCGCCAAGCCCGAGCCCATCGACGTCTACGACGCCAAGGGGGTCGCCTCCGCCATCGTGTCGCGCGCGCTCGGCCGCGCGGTCACCGCGACGCCGCAACCCGCTGCCACGCGCTCGCCGCTCTTTCATCCGCGCGCCGCTGCCCACCTCGTGTGCGAGGGCGCGGTGGTCGGCTCGTTCGGCATGCTCCACCCCGAGGTCGACGGCGCGCTCGACCTGGGCGGATCGTGCGCCCTCATCGAGCTCGATCTCGACGCGATGTCGCGGCTCGGCATTCAGCCGCGCCGCTACCGCCCCATCCCCAGCCTGCCGGCCGCCACCCGCGACCTCGCGGTCGTCGTGCACGACGGTGTCCCCTGCGGCGACGTCGAGCGCGCGATCGCCGAGGTGGGCGGGAGCCTCGTCGAAGAGGTCGCCGTGTTCGATCTGTTCCGCGGCGGGTCCGTCCCCGCCGATCACCGCTCGCTCGCCTTCCACGTCGTGTACCGCGATCCGCTCGCCGCCACCGCGCCCGACAAGGCGCGCACGCTGACCGACGCCGAGGTCGACGAGCGCCACGCGGCCGTAGAAAAGGCGCTCAAAGAGCGCTTCGGCGCGACCCTGCGCGCGTGAAGCTCGTCGAAGCGCGGCACGAAGCCTCTGAGCGGAAGAACGTCGCGCTCGAGCCCCACGGGTATGGGCATTGGTCCGCGGAACTCCCAGACCCGGGGGGCCGCTGGTACTATTCGCGCGGATGCTCTCCGATGACGAACTCTTGCTGCTCTACCGCGACGCCGAGTCTGATCGCGTCGAGCGTAAGGAGAATGCGCAGCAGCGCGATCGCATCTGCCAGGCCATCTGTGCCTTGGCGAACGACCTCTCTCAGAACCGAGCGCCGGGGGTGGTGTTCATCGGACAACGCGATGACCTGAGCTGTGCTGGTCTGACGATCGATGACGCGCTCCTGCTGAGTCTCGCCCACTTGAGATCGGATGGTCGGCTCTTGCCGTTTCCCACCATGGCGGTGCGCGTGGCGACGCTC
>CALKVR010000604.1 GCA_938004815.1 uncultured Polyangiaceae bacterium
GCTCACGACGGCGTGGGCCTCGTCGACCGTCTCACGCGGCACCCGCACCGACGAGCCTGCGACGACGGCCGCCTCGGCTCGGTTCATCTTCGCCACGACCTGATCGAGGCGGCCGAGCAGGGGCGCGTCGACGAGGCCGGAGCGCCGAACCGCCTTGAGCACTTGGTCGGCGCTCGGGTGGGCGTCGAGGTCGAAGCGCGCGGCGACCGCCTCGTAGAGCGCGCTCTTCAGCTCGAGCAGCACCAGGCTGCGAGGGGACGACGGCGCAGCGAGCATGGCGAACCGGCCGGCGACGCCGCCGCGCGCGACGAGCGGCACCGGACGCGCGTACCGAGGCAGCGGGCTCTTGTACGGGCGACCCGAGGCGCGGCCCACCCAGACCGCGAGCGACGCGACCGCGACCGCCGCGAAGAGCGCGAGCATCCACGATGGCAGGCCGAGCTTGCGCGCCTCTTGCAGGTTGTCGGCGAGCGAGCGCAGCGCATCCTCGATGTCCTGACCGATCGACGCGTCGCCGCCGACCGACCCCTCTTGCTTGAACGCGTTGGCGACGATGAAGAGCCGGCCCTGGCCGCGATCGTTGTCGTTCGCGAGGTAGCGGATGAGGCCGGCCCCGAACGCGCGGTTGCCGGGGTAGCGCAGCATCGAGTTGATGAGCGCGGACGGATCGCTCATCGCGAAGAGCCGACCCTTGCCGACCTGCCCCGCGACCGCCACGATGGCGTCCTCGCCGCCGGCGCAGCGCACCTTCAAGACCGGGGAGAGATCGGGGTGCACCAGCGCGGTGGGGTGGTTGAGGACGAGCTGGCGCACGTTCGAGACCACCGGGTGAGGGGCGCCGATCTGCCCTCGCGCGACGTCGAGCCAGGGCTCCGCGATCGGGAGCTGGGGGTTGTTGCGCAGCGCGGCGAGCGGGCGCCCCGGCATCGTGACGCGTTCGATTTTGAACCGCCGGAGCAGCGCGTCGCCGCGGCCGAAGTCGTCGAGCACGGCCACCCGGCCGCCGAGCTTCATGAACTCGGTGGCCTCACCCGCATCGATCTCGTCGATCGGGTGAATGACGAGCAGCCCGTCCTCGGGCTTGAGGGCCGACCAGTCGAGCGTCGCGACCGGCTTGACGCGCTCGCTGCCGAGCTCGGTCTTGGCGATCTGGAAGAGCTCGGCGCCGCCCTCCCAACCCCCGTCGGAGACGTCGAACGCGGCCGCGTCGGCGCGTCGCGCCAACACCAGCGCCGCCGCGAAGGCGGGCGCGGCGACGGTGGCGCGAAGAATGGCGCGGCGTGTCGGCAGGGTCGTTCTCAAGGCCGTCGTTCGAGGAGTGTCGTTCGAGGAGCCCTCGTTCGAGGAGAGGGCCGGCCGGCATCTTACCTGGCCACAGCTGGACTTGTGCGCGCCTGGTTGCTACGTTCTCTTCGAATACGGGCTCAAGTTTCCCGGGCGGCGGGCCGTACCGGGTTCACCATGGAGGGCTCGGTGCTTCCCCCGTTCATCATCGAGCAGATTCGGCAGCGCGAAGAGCGGGAGCGTTCCCGCCGAGAGGAAGAAGAGCGGCGTCCCCGCGTCGAGCTTCCCGTCGCGCCGGCGGGGCCGGTCAAGCGGCGTGTCGTCGACGAGGATGAGCCCGACCCCGATCGCGGCGTCATCATCGTCGACCTCGGCGGCTGAGGTCGGTTTCTGTCGGCGTTTGCCATCCGGCGGCGCCGGGCGGGGCGCTTTTCTCGACGGATGGGTCTTCCAGCTTGACCAAGGGGGTAGCGTGACCTAGTGTCCCGCGCCCTCCCCACCCGGGGAGCGCGTCTACCCGAGAGTCTCAATGGCCGTCAGCATCCGCTTGGCCCGCATGGGCACGAACAAGACCCCGTTTTACCGCATCGTCGTCGCCGACGAGCGCAGCCCCCGCGGGGGCCGCTTCATCGAGCGCGTGGGCACCTGGGACCCCCGTCGGTCCGAGCTCCGCGTCGAGGGCGCTCGCATTCAGCACTGGTTGAGCCGTGGTGCGCGCCCGTCGCACACCCTCTCGCTGCTGCTGAAGAACGCGAAGGCGCTTCCGGTCGCGGCAGCGCCCGAGACCAAGGCCTGATCGATGCGCTCCGGCGGTGAAGGCGGCGGCGATGGCCGCTCGTCAGAGGGGCGAGGCGGCGAGGGCCGTGGCGAGCGTCGCGGCGACGGTCGCGGTCGCGGCCGGCGTCCCTCGGGCGACCGTGGCGGTGATCGCGGTGGCGAGCGTCTCACGGCCGCCGAGCTCGCGCAGCTCAGCCGCCTCGTCGGTGTCATCGCGCGCGCCCTCGTCGACCAGCCCGACAAGGTCGTCGTCCGCGAGAGCAACGATCATTTCCCTCGCATCGAGCTTCAGGTCGCGCCCGACGATATCGGCAAGGTGATCGGCAAAGACGGCCGCACCGCGCAGAGTATCCGCGCGCTCCTCGCTGCCGCTTCCACGCGCGGCGGGCGGCGTCCTTTGCTCGATATCGTCGACTAGCGCGGTCGGCGTTTTCGGCCGATAGCGGCGCGATCTCGTCCGCGAGCGTGCTCGCGTACAGTCGTACGCTCCGCGCGGCTCGCGAACGACCTCGCTTGCTCTCGGCCGAAACCGCGCGACCGCGCCTGCAGCGTGGTCCCTGCTGCGCGCGAGCGATGCTGCGCATCGCCGCCACGAGAGGGGCGCGCGAGCGATGCTGCGCATCGCCGCCA
>CALKVR010000605.1 GCA_938004815.1 uncultured Polyangiaceae bacterium
GAGCCGCAGCGCGTCCGAGATCAAGGCCGCGCTCGAGGCGTCGTACGCGGCGGCGGGCGTCGCCGACGTCGGCATCTCGATCGCCGAGCAGCACAAAGAGGTGCTCTCCGAGTCGACCATCCGCGCGTTCGTCCTCGGCGGCTCCGGCGACGACGCCACCGGCGCGATCAACGGCTTCGACGGCCTCATCGCGTACATCCGCAACGGCGGCAGCTACTCCAAGGACTCGCCCGGCGCGCCCATTGCGTACAAGCTCGCCTACCTGGACAACGCCGTCACCAAGCTGGCGTTCACGACCGACTACTCGGAGCGCGTCTGCACGAGCAACCGAACCGACATGAACGTCGAGCTCGCAGCTATCAAGCACGTTGGGGGTGGGGACAACGGTGGCAACGTCGAGATCTTCGGCCAGATCGTGGTTCGCTACCCGACGCCGAGCAGCAAGGTCAAAGACTGCAACACCGGCGGCGCGCTCGCTTGGATCTGGCTCATGCCGGACGGCAGCTGGATCAACATCGCCGAGATGACGACCTGGTACCCGACCTCGCCGACCTCGGTCGACTTGAACGACATCCCGGTCGAGCCGGGGGCCAAGATCTGCCTCATCGCCGACATGTGGGAAGAGGACGGCTCGACCAACGAGCTGTCCAGCGACGACGACTTCGGCATCGCCGGCACCCTCATCGAGTTCGAAGACGGCTGGCCCGGCGAGCACCACGTGGTCACTCACGGTAGCGGCACGAACAGCCTCGACGTCGAGCTCCAGATCAAGCTGCCCTGAGGCTGAGCCCACCCGACCGCAGAGTGCTAGATCCGATGGAATGAAGCTCGGGCGCATGCTCCTCGTCGCGGCCGGCGCCATCGTCGCGGCCGCCGCCGTATACGGCGTCTCCACCTCCAGCCTCGGCGAGCCCGTCGCGCCCGGCGCGGCCGTCCCCGCCCTCACCGCGCGTGACGGCGAGGGCCGAGTGCACGCGCTGGCCGATCTGCGCGGGCAGCCCGTCGTCGTGTTCTTCTACCCCAGGGACGAGACCCCCGGCTGCACGGCGGAGGCGTGCGCGTTCCGTGATGTCTGGGCGCGCTACGAGGCGGCGAACGTCGCCGTGCTCGGCGTCTCGGCCGGATCGACCGAGGGCAAGGCGAAGTTCGCCGACAAGCACGATCTGCCGTTCCCCCTCCTCGCCGACGAGGGCCTCGCGTGGGCCCGCGCCTTCGGCGTGCGCGTGCTGTTCGGCATTCCGTCGCGGATCACGTTCCTCGTCGACAGAGACGGCAAGATCGCCAAGGTCTACCGCGACGTCGACCCGGGGGTGCACGCCGCGGAGGTGCTGGCCGACGCGCAAGCGCTGTGAGCGCGCCCACGCGTCACCTGTGGCGCCCGCGCTCGGTGCGTGGCTCCACGAGGGCGCCTGCCCAGCACCGAACGACGCGTTTCACGCATGCCGCCCGGTGGCCCGCCGCGTGCAATACAACCTGACGGAACGAATCTGCCGAGAGGAAGAAGCGTTCTCACAAAGGAGCCGAGCGACGGTGGCCACCCCACTGGAGCTCGGCTCCTTCATTTTTGTCACGGGCCGCAGTACATCGACAGCGCGAGGTGCTCGCCGTCTTCTTCGTGGGCCCAGTGATGCTGGACTGTCTGCACCTTTCTGGGGTCGCCGCCGGACGGCCAGGCCCAAAAGGTGAACGTGTCGACGCCCCGATCGATGAAGCCGACGACGGTCGTGCCCTCGACGAGGACCTCGTCGAAGCCGTGCGCGTCGACCTCACGAACCGGGCCGTCGCCGTCACGGACCAAGAGGCCCATGAAGTCTTCGTGCTCCCAGTTGCACTCGGTGGCCCCCGCCTTCGGGTGGACGTGCGCCGCGACGCTCCACTCGATGCGGCGCCCGTCGTCACCCGTGTAGCCGCGGCTCTCGGTGCGGTGATCGCAGGGCGCTCTGCACGCGCCGCCGGCGTAGGCATCTCGGAGCGGCGCGGGCGCGCCGGGGTCTCTGACGAGGCGTGCCTCGACGTCACGGCCCCGTACGAGCCGGCAGGCCCCGGGCTCGGTCGGCTCTTGGGACGCGATGCGACCGCCGGTCCCCTTCACGTCGCAGGCACCCTCGAGCTCGGTGACGACGAGCGGCCTCCACTCCCACGGCTCGGTGCCGATCAGCACGAAGCGCCGGCGCGGGGTGAGACGGCAAGCGTCGCGCTTGTCGTCGGCGAAGACCCAGATCGGATCGCCGCTCACACGGACGCCGAGGTCACGCGCTCGATCGGCGTTGAGCTCGCGGCGCGGCGCATCTTTCGTCAAGCCGAGATCTTCCGCGTCGAGATCGGGCGTGGCCGCCAACGAAGACGAGCTTGCTCGATCTCGGACCGAGGCTGTCGCCCATGGTGGTCACGATGCCGATCCGCTCGGCCGTCGGACAGCCCGCGACTGGCGGGGCGGCGGGCGCGCCTCGACCCACCGACGTGGCGGGAGGCGCCGCCGGGATCTCGGTCTCGATCGATCGGGCCGAGGGCGCGGTGCAACCTGCGCCGACGCAGAAGAGCCCCGCGAGCCCCCGGTTCATCCAATCAAATGCCGCCATTGACCGCTATGACTCTCCCCGTGACGAACGTATTCCGCGTCACGAAGAACGCGACGGCGCGGGCGACCTCGCCCGGAGTCCCGTACCGGCGGAGCGCGCTGAACGCGCGGTAGTCTTCACGGAGCTGCGGGGCGAGCTTGCTGGACACGCCCTCGTCGAGGAGACCGAGGGCGACCATGTTCACCCTGACGCCGCTCGGCCCCAGCTCCTTCGCCGCCGCCATTACCAGGCCCGAGATCATGCCCTGTGCCGCTGCGTACGCGACCGGCAACGGCAACGACTGCGCGCGGTCGAGGCCCCCAACGATGACGATGTCGCCGCCGCCGCGCGCGGTCATGAGCGCGCCGGCCCCCCGGCAGAGCTCGAACGCCGAGCGCGCGTTGACCGCGTAGGATCGATCGAAGTCGGCATCGGTGAGATCGGCGAGGGAGGCGGTGCAGAGCTCGCCCGCGCAATGGACCGCCACCGCCAGGTCGGTGAGCTCGGGCGACGCGAGGAGCGCCGCGAGCGCCCCCGTCTGCGACAAGTCGACGGGCAGCGCGCGGCCGTCGATGTCGGCCGCGAGGGCGGCCGCCGCGTCGACCGCGCGGTGGTACGTGAAGGTGACCGAGAGGCCCTCACCGTGGAGCGCACGCACGACCGCCCGGCCCACCGCGCCGGTTCCGCCGAGGACGAGCGCCCGCCTCACGAGAGGCTCTCCAGCTTGTCGAGCTCTTCACGAACGATCGCCACGAAGGCCGTCAATTTTTCTTCCGGCACCTCGAAGCGCGGCTGCAACCGGAACACCGTCCAGTCGTGACCGCACGAGAAACAGAAAAAGCCGCGCCGGTAGATGCGGTGACACAGCACCGGTGCGATCACGGACTGGTGGGCCAGCTCCGGGAAGCCGAAATGCTCGAACGTGAGCCACGGGTGGTCCGACGGGGCGAGCGCCACCCCGAGCATCAGACCGGCGCCGCGCACCTCACGTACCAGCGGCGACGACGCGAGCGCCGCCGTCAGGTCGTGCTTCAGCTTGGTCCCGACGTCGCGCACGCGCGTGATGAGCGCGTCCGTCAGGAGGTCGAGGGCGGCGAGGCCCGCGACGGCCGAGATGGCGTTGCACCCCAGGGTGACGTTGTGGCTCTCACCCGAGGCGAACTGCTGACCATAGGCGAGCATGAAGGTGTCGCGCCGGGTGAGCATGGCCGAGATGGGCACGAGGCCCCCGCCGAGGTGCTTGGCCAAGAGCACGACGTCGGGCCGACGCGGCCAGGTTTGGGTCGCGAGAAAACCGCGCCCCGTGCGGCCGAGCCCCGTCTGCACCTCGTCTGCGACCAGGAGCGCACCGTGCTTCGCCGTCTCTTCACACAGCGCCTCGACGAACGGCGCGGGCAGCTCGCGCACACCGCCCTCGCCCTGGATCGGCTCGACGACGACCGCGCCGACGTCGCCGCGCGCGAGCTCACGCCTCAGCGCGTCGGCATCCCCGAACGGGATCGAGCGCGCATCCGCGAGGAGCGGGACGAACGGCTCGCGCAGGTAGCCCTCGGCCATGAGCGACACGCTCCCGAACGTGCACCCGTGGTACGCGCCCGAGAGGCCGACGATTCCGGGCTTCTTCGTGGCGGCGCGCGCCAGCTTCAGCGCCGCCTCGACGGCGTCGCTGCCGCTCAGACCGAAGAAGACGTTGTCGTAGTGGCCCGTTCGCTCGCAGAGCCGGCGCGCGAAGCGCCCCGCGAATGGATTGACCCGCGACGGGAACCACGACGCCGCGTCGGAGGCGAGGAACGCCTGGACCGCGGCGGCGACGTGAGGGTTACGGTGACCGAAGGCCTGCGTGCCATGGAAATCCTCGAACACGTGGCCGGTGCGATCGACGAGGGTGCCGTCAGCGACGCGCTCGATGCGAACGGGCTCGCCCGCGAGCCGCGCGCGCTGCGCCACGAGCGGGTTGACGAACGCTTGGTAGTCGTCGAAGCCGCCTCGCAAGATGTCGGCGATCTCGACCACCTCAGAGCCCTCCATCCGCGACCAGCTTGGCCCCCGACAAGAACGACGCGTCGTCGGAGACGAGAAACGCCGCGAGCTCGGCTACCTCGTCGAGCCTCCCGAGGCGCCCGAGCGCCGACTGGGACCGAAACTCGTCGACGCGATGCTGAGGCAGCGCCTGCGACAGCCCTTGCTCCAAGAGCCCCGGCGCGAGGAGGTTCACGCGCACGCCGTGCCGGCCAACCTCACGCGCGAGCGCCTCGGTGAGGCCCCGCAGCGCAGACTTGGAGGCGGCGTAGTGGATGGGGGCCTCGACCACGCGCTCGGAGGCAAAGTTCCCGATCGTCACGATCACCCCGCCCTTTTGCCGAATCATGTGGCGGAGCGCGGCGCGGGCAAAGAGGTAGGTGCCCTTCACGTTGACGTCCATCACCAGGTCCCAGTCCGCTTCCTCGAGGAGCGAGATCGGCAAGACCTGCGTGATCGCGGCGCAGCAGACGAGCGCGTCGAGCCCGCCCCAGGCGCTCGCGACGGCGTCGACCGCCGCCCGCGCATGCGCCGCGTCGGCGACCGACCCCTTGAAGACGAGCGGCTCCGCGCCCGCCGCGACGACCGCGGCGCGGGCGTCGTCTGCGTCGGCGTCGTCGGTCGAGTAGGTGAACCCCACGCGCGCGCCGCCCCGCGCGAGACGGCAGGCGATCGCTCGACCCAACCCTCGTGAGCCGCCGGTGATCAAGCAGCGTTTGCCGGCGAGCTCGATCACGAGCCGCTCTCCGGACCGAACAGCGGGAGCGACCGGCGACCGCCCGCGCGCGAGCCCCAACGGCGCGGCTCGACCATGAACCGCGGCTCCTTTTCTCGGTAGAGGACGTTGTAGTTGCAGACGGGGACGGTCGAGCCGTCGGGGTACACGTTCGAGTCGCAGCACTGGTAGGCGCGCTCGACGTCGAAGGTCTCTTCGTCCATGTGCGAGTGCACGTAGACGGCCTTGACCGCGCGCTCGCTGATCGCGAGCGCCTCTGCCGGCGCCAGCGGCTTCTTGGGGAACAACCGGCGGAGCAGGCCGTCGAGCAGCCCCAAGGTTCGCTGGTCGTCGCCGGTGGCCCAGAGCCGATCGATCGCGTCGACGATCGCCCGCTCGAGGCGCGGAGACGGCTCGATGTAGAGATGCTCGCCGAGGCACGCGTAGAGCGTCTCGCGATCCAAGAACCTCGTGAACGGCACGGGCGGCCCGCCGGAAGGGTCCATCAACAGGTAGGCGATCTGGTAGCAGAGCGGGTGGGCGCAGGGCGACGCAACGAAGTCACTGGGCCTGAGCAGGCCGTTCGTCGTCTCGTCGATCCGCTCGAGGACCTCGAGCATCGAGATGCGACCCGATCGGTCGAAGCTCGCGCCGCCCTGCCCCGTGTACGTGATGGTGTGGACCTCCAGGTGCCGCACGCAGCCGAGCTCGAGGCCGAGCGCGACGATGCGACCGATCTCGTGGTCGTTGTAGCCGCGGGTCACGACCGGGATGA
>CALKVR010000606.1 GCA_938004815.1 uncultured Polyangiaceae bacterium
TGTATTGGCTGACTTTAACATCCTGCAGGGATTTGGTGAGCTGCGGCCGCTGCTCTTCACGAACTGCAGCGGGGTCTGGGGCTGCGCGTTCCAGAACTGGGGCGTCGTGAAGGGTACGCGCAAGCTCATCGCCCGTGAATGGGACGCGGACTGGCTCTGCTTCGACGTCGCGACCGACCCGTTCGAGAAGAACGATCTCGGCGCCGAAGCGTGTGCCGATCTGCGAACGATCGCCGAGACGTCGTTCGGTGGTATGCCCGGGGCCAAGTGATCGAGACGGCCGACGAGCGGGCGCGCGTGCGCCGGCGCAGCGAGAACGCGCGGATCCGCCGGAAGATCCGCCTTCGCCGCGGGCTCATGATCACGGGCCTCCTCGCGGCGCCGACGCTCTGGATGCTCTACGGCGAGCTCGTCCGCCGCGGCCCCGCCATCGCGGCGTTCCCGCTGAAGTACCTCGGCTCGTGGGGCGGCGGCGTGGCCCAGAGCTTCGTCTTCTGGGGGGTCCTGCTCTACGCCGCCTCGCGGAGCCGCGGTCTCCTCGGCCCGCTCATGGGCGGGCTCTTCTTGACGACGTTCGTGATCGTGATGGGTGCCGAGGGCGCGTTCCACGCGGTGTGGAACACGTACCTCTGCATCGACGGGCAGCTTCACTCCAAGAGCATCGTCCAGGCGCTGGTCGGCACGCTGCCGCTCTCGCGACCTCTGGTCGCGTTCCACTTCGTAGCGGCGCTCTTCGTCGGCGCGTGGATCCTCCGCGCCGCCCAGCGTCGCATCCGGCCGCGCCGCTGGACCTGGCGCGCGATCGTGTTGCTCGTGCCGGCGGTGGTCTACGGAGCGACCGTCATCCCCACGAGCTACCGAGGCATCCAGGCGTCGCCCCCCGATGCGCTCTACATTCACGGGATGACGGCGCTCGCCAAGGAGGCGCTCGAGATAACCAACGAGTCGCCCGATCTGCGCGTGCAGCGGCGCGACCCCATGCCCGTCCCCGACCTGACGGCGAAGCCAGCCCGACCGCGCAACGTCATCTTGATCTTGCAAGAGAGCCAGCGCGGCGACATCGCCTGCATCGAGCCCGACCCACGCTGCGATCAGGCGACGCCGTGGTCCAACGCGGTGGCGCCGGACCGCATGCCGCTCTCGCAGATGCGCTCGAACGCGTCGACGACCGCGATCTCGATCTCGAATATCTGGTCCGGCGTCTTGCCGTTCGAGAGCCGAGAGCTGCTCCATTCGGTGCCGTTGCTTTGGGAGTACGCCCACGCCGCCGGCTACGACACCGCCTACTGGACGAGCCAGAACCTGATGTTCGGCAATGCGCGCCAGTACATCCAAGATCTGCCCATCTCGCGCGGGTGTGTGGCCACCCACGTCGACTCGGCCGCCGACCTCGATGCGGGCGCCAACGACGAGCTCGTCACCGAGTACGTCAAGAAGGACTGGCCGCACTTGAAGGAGCCGTTCTTCGCGGTCGTGCATTACTCCAACGTCCACTACCCCTACGTCTACGACGAGGACCTCGCGCCGTTCCTCCCCAGCGAGATGGCCAAGGGGCCGGAAAAGAACCAGCACTTTTTCAATTACTACCTGAACGTCGTCTACCGCTCGGACCTCACCGTGGCCGAGCTGATGCGGTTCATCCGGTCCACCGAGAGCGGCAAGCGCACCGTCGTCGTGTACACCGCCGATCACGGCGAGTCGTTCCGCGAGCACTGGCAGATGGGTCACACGAGCGCGCTCTACGACGAAGAGGTGCTGGTGAAGGCCTGGGTCGACGCGCCCGTCGGCACGCTCTCGCCCGAAGAAGAGGCGACGATCAAGGCGGCGAAGGACGAGCTCGTGTGGCACCTCGACTTGGCGCCGACGTTCCTCGATCTGCTCGGCGTCTGGGACGACCCAAAGATGGCGCCCTTTCGTGCGCGCATGATCGGCCACCCCATCACCAGGCCCCAGCGCACGGTGGGGCCCGTCCCGATGACGAACTGCACGTGGGTCTGGGAGTGCTCGTTCCGCAATTGGGGGGTGATGCAGGGCTCGCGCAAGCTCGAGGCGCGCGAGTGGGACGGCGCCTATCACTGCTTCGACGTGCTCGCCGACCCCGAGGAGCGCGTCGATCTCGGCGAGCGTCTCTGCGCCCCGCTGCCGGACATCGCCCGCGAGTGGTACCACGCGATGCCGAACGTCACGCCCCCGGGGCGACCGGTCGTCGATTGGGGCAAATAGTCGCCGGGGCGAGGATGGAGCTCGAGGGAGAGACCTTGGTCGAGCGGCTGCGACGCTCCGAGCTCGATCTCGAAGAAGCGCTCGCCATGGCGGCTCGGCTCCTCGGCGCCCTCGCCGAGGCACATGCGCTCGGCGTCGTGCACCGCGACGTGGAGCCCGCGAGCATTTTCTTGATCGACGCGCTCGCCGGCTCGGCCACGCTCCTCGACTTCGGGCTCGCGCGGCGGAGCGGCGGTTCGGGGGCGCGCGGTCAGCGAGTCGCCATGCCCGGCTACGTGGCGCCGGAGCTCGTTCGTGGTGAGGCCGGCGACGCGCGCACCGACATCTACTCCGTAGGAGCCGTCCTCTTTCGTTGTTTGACCGGGCGCGTCGTGGTCGAGGACGAAAGCACCCTCGACGCGCTCGTCCGCGTCGCTCGAGATGGCGCGCCTTCTCTCGGCGACTCTCGGCCCGACCTCCCTGTCGCGCTCACGGCGCTCGTGGACCGGATGCTCGCGCGCGAGCCCATCGACAGGCCGGGCACCGCGTCGGAGGTCCTCGACGAGATCCGCGTCGTGAAGGCGTCTCTCTCCGCGGCCGATCTCCTGTCGCATCCGGGCGCCGAAGCCGGAGACCCGGTGACAGCGGCGCCGCTCGCGTCGCCTGCGCGCGTGGCGTTCGTGCCGGGTGAGGCCACCGGCGGTTCGACCGCGCCGGGCTACCGAGTCGGCCGCCTGCTCGGC
>CALKVR010000607.1 GCA_938004815.1 uncultured Polyangiaceae bacterium
GTCCTGCAGCGCCTTGGGCTCGAGCGGCCCCCACGCGGTCGAGACCGACACCTCGTAGTCACCGCCAGGCAAGCGCGCCGTCGTCGCCCAGAAGTCGTAGAAGACGTCGGGCTGCGAGACCAGCGGCGCCGGCAGATCGGCCTCGAGGCCGTAGCCGAGGGCGTTCGACTGCCCGGCCACGATGAAGACGCTCACCTCTTCTGCCCGGGCCTGCCCGAGCAGCGCGAGCCCTGCGGCGACCAGGAGAGCTGCGGGTGCGACGCCCCTCATGGCTCGGTGCTTAGCACACTGCCAAGAGCCCCACGACGGGCACGGTTCCGACGCGCGTCCGGTTTCACCGGCGGTGCGCCCGGCGGGTCGATGCGGCCATGAAGTGGATGGCGATAGCTGTGCTCTCGAGCAGCTGGGGATGCGGGGCGAGCGTGGTGGTCGACGGACCGACACTGGCAGACGACTGCGCGACGTTCTGCGCGCAGGCGACCGCTTGTGATCCGACCTACGGCGATCGACCGACCTGCGAGGCCGGGTGCACCCAGGTCGTCGAGACCTCGTTCGGCTGCGAGACCGAAGCGCACGCCGTCCTCGACTGTCACCTCGCCCACGTCGAAGACGGAGGGTGCGCGCTCTTCGACGACCTATCGGTCTGCGCGCCGGAGGCCGACGCGCTCAACCGTTGTGACGCCCAGCCGTGACTCTCTCCGCCAGAGCTAGAGCTCGGCGGGCTCGCGGGGATCGCTTCCCCCTGCCGGCGACCGAGACGTCGCGGGGCGGACGGCGAAAGCGGACGGCGCGTTCCGTCCGCGGTTGCGACCGCATCGGCGCGTTCCGTCCGCGGTTGCGACCGCTTCGCGCGTTCCGTCCGCGGTTGCGACCGCTTCGGTCCCTCGGCGGTCGCAACACCCCCGATGCAATCTTCATCATGACACCTCCGTCCGCGGTTGCGTTCGCGGTTTCAGCCGGGCTCGATCGAAGCTCGGCTTTGCCGACGTTTCTGGGCGTGGTCCCGCGCTGGTGGCGGAACTGCGGACACAATTCCGTTCGCCGGACATGACCGCGGTCTTAAGTCCGCACCTCAACGCCTGACATGGCCACTTGTGACCGCCAGCCTCGCGCCCGGCTCGCAGGACCAGCGACGACCGCATCTCCGGCCGAGGACCACGACACGAATCGCTCGACAACAATCACATGCGATGCGTCGGAGGAGCTTGCGCCACGGGCGCAACCGCGGTCGCAACCGCGGTCGAAGCTGCCGCACAACGGTCGCAACCGCGGTCGCAACTGCCGCACGCGCGACCTCATCGAACCTCAACGGCCGCGTGGTGGCCGTTCGCGCGCGATGGGCCGCGCGCGCGCCTACTTCTTTTCGACCGACTTGGAGGGGGGCAGGCGGTCCCAGCGGAGCGAATCGCCGGTGAGGGTGGAGATGCGCTTGGGCTTGGCTCCACCACCGAGGCGCATGATGTACATGCCGGGGCCCTCACCGGTGGTGCGGGTGGAGAAGAAGGCGATCATGCGGCCGTCGGGGCTGCACGCAGGGTAGCTGTTGGAGCCGGTGCCCTGGGTGAGGCGGACGAGCTGGCCGCCGGTCTCGGCGGTGGCGACGAGGTCGGTGGCCTTGCCGGCACCGATGGCGAAGACGGCGCGGATGCCGTCGGGGTGTCGGCAGAAGGTAGGCGACGAGGCGAAGAGGCCGTCGGGCGAGATGGGCTTGCCGTCGACGTAGACGCGCTGGCCGTACTTGCCGGCGCCGGCGAACGCGAGCTTGCCGGTGGGGGTGAAGTTGGGGCGGAGCGCGGTGCCGATCGGCGAGGCGATCTTGAGCTCACCGAACGACGGGCCGGTGAAGACCTTGATCTCGCCGCCGACGCCGATCGACGCGGCGATCTGCGTGTAGTCCTTGTTGAAGGCGATGCCGTAGACGCTGCCGTTGACGTTGAGCTTGATCGGCTTGTCGGGCTCGCTGCCCTTGAAGACCTTGTACTCTTGCTTGTTGCGGCTGCCGGCCCAAAAGAGCTCGCCGCCGGCGCCGTACGCGGGCGCGACCGCGACCTGGTCGGAGGGCGAGATCGCCTTGGCGTCGAAGCCGTCGGAGTCGATGCGGTAGACGCGGCGAAGCGTTCCCGAGCCTGACACGAACGTCAGGTGGCTGAAGAAGCCGCCCTGCGTGCCGGTGAGCGCGCCGATCACCTGGTCGGCGACGTAGTGCGACTCGGGGCGGACGCGATCCGACGGGACCTCGTACCGCTTCTCGAAGACGGGGTCGGCGCCGACGGTGAGGAGGTACGCCGTCGCTTTGAGCGCGACCTTGTCCTTGTCGATCTTGCGACCGACGACGCGGACGAGCGCCTCGACCCCCTTGGCCTGCCAAGCCTTGATGTCGATCGTCTCGGCGTACGAGCCCTCGGGGGCCATGCTGTCGGGGATGACCTCGAACTCGCCGGAGAGCTCGAGGTCGCGCCGCACGACGCTGCGCAGCGTAACGTCCTCGATGTCGGGAGAGAGCGACGGCAGGACCGCGATCTTGGGGAGCGGCTGGCCCGACGCCTCGGCCGGAACGGTGAAGCCGGCGAGCGGATCTTTCTCGTCGGGCTTGGGCTGCGCGAACGCAGGCGACGCCGCTACGAAGAGCGTCAAGAGGGCGAGCAGCAGCGTCGACTTCGTCATGGGTATCTCGCTTTCGTCAGTTGCACGACGAGCCGCACACCATCGAGAACGACAGGCTCGAACGCTGGAGGTCAGGGCGGTCTTCGGGCGGGGGCGGCACTTGCGAGCCGACCTTCGCGTCCATGGCGGCGCGCGCCGCGGCGTCGAAGGTGGCGTTGCCGCTGCCGCCCATCGAGTAGCTCTTCACCGTCAGGCCATCGAGCTGCACCGACACGCTGACCGAGAGCTTGGCGATGTCTTCGGGCGGGATGCCTAGACCGCTCACGACGAAGCCACGGCGGAAGAAGCCGATGAGGCGACCGACGTACTGGCGCTCTTGGAACTTGTCGAGGCCGCCGTCGGGCACGCCGTCGGGATCGCCCGCGCCCTCGGGGCCGGAGCCGCCGTCGGGATCGAGCGTCGCGATGCCCGCGTCTTCTTCGCTCGTGGTGAGGCCCGAGTCCGCGCCCTCTTCACCCGCGTCTTCTTCTGCGATGCCGGCGTCCTCGACGGTCGCGACGGCCTTGCTCGCGTCGGGGATCGAGAGCGGGTCGTCCTCGGCCTCGGGAGAAGGGGCGGCGACCTCGGGGGGCGGCGCGCTCTCGGCGATCTTTTGCTTCACCGACGCAGGCGCGCGCTGCCACATGTCGGGGAGCACCGACTTCTTGCCGCCGCCGAGCTTGGCGGGCATCAGCTCTTCATCGAGGACGATGCGGACGCGGCCGAGCCGGGTCGCCTTGTCGACCTCGGGCGCGAACGACACGCCCGAGCTCGCGACGTAGAACATGACGCCCGCGCCGAACTGGACCGCGATGGCGATGGCGATGGCGGCGCCGATCTCCCATGCCTCGAAGTCGCTGTTCAGCGTTGCGCTCATGGTTCTACTTCTTGGCCGCTACTTCTTCGGAGGCTGCGCGTCGGTCTTCACCGGCGCGGTTTCCTCCTTCGAATCTTCGACCTCGGGTTGGACGAGAAGATTCAAACCCTCGACGCCGGCGCGTCGCG
>CALKVR010000608.1 GCA_938004815.1 uncultured Polyangiaceae bacterium
ACCGTCCACGACCTGGCCGAGCAGAGCGACATCGTCAGCGTGCACCTGGCCCAGACGGCCGACACCAAGAAGCTCTTCGACGCCGCGTTCTTCGCGAAGATGCGGCCGCGTTCGATGTTCATCAATACGAGCCGCGGCGGGCTCCACGACGAGGCTGCGCTCGTCGCCGTCATGAAAGAAAAGGGCATCCGCGCCGGGCTCGACGTCTTCGCCGACGAGCCTGCGGGCGGCACCGCCGAGGGGCTCTCGAACGAGATCTTCAAGATGCCGGGCTTCGTTGGGACGCATCACGTGGGCGCGAGCACCGAGCAGGCCCAGGACGCGATCGCCGAAGAGGCGGTGCGAATCTGCCGCGAGTACCTCGCCACCGGCCGGCCCCCCAACGTCGTCAACGTCGAGGTGCGCGCGCCCGCGAAGAGCGAGCTCGTCATCCGCCACTACGACAAGGTCGGCGTCCTCGCACAGGTGCTCGGGCTCGTCCGCAAGTACGGCATCAACGTCGCCGACATGACCAACACGATCTTCCAAGGGCAAAAGGCGGCGGTGGCCGTCATCCGCATTGCCTCCGAGCCGCCCGCCGATCTGGTCCGCGAGATCGCGGCCCTCACCGACCTCGTCATCCAGGTCGACGTCAAGTCGGTGCAGGGGTGACGGTATCGTGACACCCCACGCCCGATCGGCGGACTAGGTTCGTCGATCATGCGAGGCGAAGTCGGCGTGGCGGCAGGGCTCTACTCCTACGCCGAGTTCGGCGTGTGCGTGCTCGGGTTCCTGCCGATCATGGCCGCCTCGAGCCTGCTCCACCGCGGCGATCCCACCCAGCGCAAGCCGGGGCGGTGGATGCGGCGACTGGGCTGGCTCACCAGCAAGCTCACGCCCCTCTGGGACTTCGGCGTCGAGGGCGACGGCCCCGCCGATATCACGCGCCGCCCGTACGTCGTCGTCGCCAATCACGAGTCGGTCGCCGACCCGTTCCTGCTCACCTACTTGCCGTGGGACATGCGCTGGGTCGCAAAAGAAGAGCTGTTCGAGATCCCGGTCATCGGGGCGGCCTTTCGATGGAGCGGCGATATTCCGCTGCGGCGCGGCCAGGGTGAGAGCGTGCGCGCGATGATGGACACCTGCAAAGAGGCGCTCGCGGCCGGCATCCCGATCATGATGTTCCCCGAGGGCACCCGGTCCAAGGACGGCGAGCTGCTCGCGTTTCGCGACGGCGCATTCCGTCTGGCGATCGAGGCGGGGGTGCCGGTGCTGCCGCTCGTCCTCGCCGGGACCAAAGAGTGCCGGCCGAAGCATTCCAAATGGTTCGGTCGCGCGCGGGCGCGCGTGCGCGTCCTCGCCCCCATCCCCACCGACGGGCTGACGCTCGATGACGTCGCGGCGCTGCGCGATCGTACGCGTGACGTGATGTCCGAAGCCTTGAGCGATCTGCGCTCGAGCCTGGGGGTCAGCCCGGTGGGTCCGTCGTCTCGCCCTCTCGATCGTCAGCCGCCGGCAGCGCCCGAAGCACGCGCCGAAACGCCCGCGCGAACGCCGGCAGCCGGCTGACCGCGGACGAGAGCACGGCGCGGCCCTCGTCGGTCTGATTGTCGGAGGCGAGCCAGTCGGGCTCGTTCACGAGCTCGGTCGCGCCCACCGCCAGCGACGGGAACCCGCCCTCCTCGACCTCGCCGGTGCCGACGATGAGCATTCGTTCCCACAGGGGCCGCATCGCGCGCGTGAACGCGCCCTCGTTCATGCGCCCCTCGAGCCCCGCAGCCTCGCGCAGGCGGCGCGTCGGCTGCGGCGAGTCGTCGAGCAGGATCTCGAGCAGCGCTTGGCTGTCGCGGCCCAGGCCCCTCTGCAGATCGTGCTCGGCTTTCAGGTCGGCGAGCGCCGCCCGAAACAGCCGGTGCGAGAAGAACGTGGCGCGGCCGCTCAACCACTTCGTGTAGACGACCCGCTTCGACCGCGCGAGGCGCTCGCGCAGATGCCAGAGCTCGGCCACTCTCGGGTCGGCGTCGGCGTCCCAGGCCCAGCGCATTTCGGAGCGGGGGTGGAGCACGTGCCACAGCGACAGCGGCTCGCGCCGGTTCTGGACCGGGTACACGAGCAGCGCGCCGTGCGCCTCGATGGCGGCGAGCGCGCGTGAGAAGGCCGGCTGCCTGGCGCTCACGCCGCCGCGCGCTGGACGAGGCTGATCAGCGCGTGCGCCGGGACGAGGCCGCGCTGCTCGGTCGCGACCTGCCCGCCCTTGAACACCATGAAATGGGGGATGCCGTTGATGTTGAAGCGCTTGCTCATCTGGGGGTGGTCCTGGGTGTTGACCTTCAGGACGACCGCCCCGGAGCCGAGCTCACGCGCGGCCTTTTCTACCTGGGGGGCCGCCATGCGGCAGGGCCCGCACCAGGGCGCCCAGAAGTCGACGAGGACGGGCACCTTCGCGCCCTTGATGACGGCGTCGAAGGCTTGTGGGTCGACCTCGAAAGGACCCTGGGGCGCGGGCAGGCGCTCTTTGCACGAGCCGCACTTGCCACGCTGCCCCAGGCGCTCCCACGGGACACGGTTGACGGACTTGCACGCCGGGCACTCGATCTCCATGACGGGTGCAATTTGCGTACGAGCCGGGGCGTTGTCGAGCCCCAAGGATGGCCGGTCAGGCCTTGCCCGTCGCCGTCTTCCACGAGGCGCGGTCGCTCACGCGCTGCCACCAGGCCTTGATCTTGGGGAACTTGTCGAAGAGATCGCCCTGCTTGCCGGCGTGGAGGTAGTCGACGTACGGCATGAACGAGATGTCGGCGACGGTGAAGGTGCCGCCCGCGAGGTACTCGGTCTTCTCGAGCTGCTTCTCCATCACGCCGCAGACCTTCTCCAAGATGGCGCGGTTCTCTTGAACGACGGCGTCGTCGGTGGGCTTGCCCATCATCGGGTAGAAGAACGTCTGGTAGATGATCTTCATCGCGGGGCCGGTGAACTCGCTCGTCTCGACGCTGACCCACTGCTCCACGAGCGCGCGGGTCTTCGGGTCGGACCCGTGCAGCTTGGTGCCGCCGCGGGTCTCGTCGATGTAACGCACGATCGCGCGCGACTCGAACAGCTGGAACCCGTCGTCGTCGATGGCGGGGACGCGGCCGAAGGGCTGGCGGGCGAGGTGGTCGGGGGTCTTGCCGTCGCCCTTCATGATATCGACCGTGACGAACTCGGGCTTTTCGCCCTTCTCGGCGAGAGCGGTGAGGACCTTGCGCGTGCACGTGCTGATGGGGTGACCGTAGACCTTCATGTCGAGCTCCTCGGGTTGGGTTGGGCGAACACCGCTACGTGCCCCCGCCGTTCGCGTCCACGGTGCCCGGTGGCTCGCGCGCGCAACAGCGGCGTCGCGCGAGCGGACCCGGGATCACGCGCTCAGGGTCGCGCGAGCCTTCGCAGGTACATCGCCTGGGCGGCGCGGGCGACGAGCGCGCCGTCCTCGTCCCAGACGTTGGCCGAGCCGAAGGCGTACCCCGCGCGCGCGCGCTCCACGAACGTCTCGACGAGCAGCCACTCCGAGCGGGTGGGCGCGATGAAGAAGACCGACAGATCGAGGCTTGGCATCATGTAGCGCTCGCGGTCCGGTCCGAGCAGGCGGTGGAGCGCCGACGGCATCGAGTCGGCGAGCGGCGGGATGGCGAGCGGATCGAACGCTCCGGACGCGGTGCGCTGAGGGACGCGGTATCGGTACCAAAAGGCCACGTGGGCGGGGCCCTGTTGCCAGCCGGGTTGCCACATGGGCTCGCCGACGCCGAGCGCGACGTCGAGGTTCTTGAAGAAGCTCCACTCGCGGCCGCCCCTCGACTTCGTCGAGATCGCCGTCTCGGGGCGCGGAACGTCGGGCATCGTGACCCCGTGCTCGTCCGGGCCATCGCGGTCCTTGGCGAACGTGGCCACGACCTCGAGCCCCACCGCGGCGTCGCTCTCTGCGCGGAGCGCCGCGCGCGCCTGCACCGCCGAACGCCCGCGCCGGAGGATGCTCACGTCGATCCGCAGATTGCCGGCGAGGACGGGCTGGCAGAAGATCGTCGTCGCCGAGAGCACCCCGAGCGACGCATCGTCGACCTCGCGCTCGGCGGCGCGTAACGCCACCGTTACGAGCGCGCCGCCGCACGGGTTCAGATAGTTCCAGTGGTCGGGGAGCCGCGCGCGGTACGCGCCGGTGGCGCCGTCGATCGGTGTGACGGCCGTGTCCGCGGCGAGATCGGCGGGAAACGTCACGCTCTGCGGCCGTTCGGTGCCGGGATCAGCGCGGGAGCGCGGCCTCGATCGCCTGCACCAAGCCCGCGTCGTCGGGCTTGGTGGTGGGGCGAAAGCGCTTGATCGTGGAGCCGTCGGCGCTCACCAAGAACTTCTCGAAGTTCCAGGTGACGTCGCCCGCTTCGCCCTTGTCGTCGGCGATCTGGGTGAGCTCGGCGTAGATCGGGTGCCGCCCGGCCCCGTTGACGTCGACCTTCTCGAACATCGGGAACGTCACGCCGTAGGTCGTGCTGCAGAACGTGGCGATCTCTTCGGGGCTGCCGGGCTCCTGCGCGCCGAACTGGTTGCACGGAAACCCGAGCACGGCGAAGCCTCGCGCGGCGTACTTCTCGTGCAGCTCTTCGAGCCCGGTGTACTGGGGCGTGAGCCCGCACTTCGACGCGACGTTGACGAGCAGGAGCGCTTTGCCCTTGTGCGCAGCCAGGCTGCTGGGCTTTCCATCGAGCGTGTGGATCGGCTGATCGAAGAGGGACGCCATGGGCGCGACCCTACACCGGCCGAGCTACTTCTTGAATCGCTTGTAGAGATCGCTCGCGACGTTCGCCTTCGGTGCGGGGCGCGGGGCGACGACGGGCGCCGCAGGCGGCTCGGGCTCGGGCTCGGGCTCGATCGGCGGCGGGGTCGGCACGCGAACGGCGGGGGCGGGCTCGGAGATCGGCGCGTCGTCGCGCGGTGCATCCGATGCGCGCGGCGTCGGTAGCTCGGCCGAGCTGACGGGCTTCTTCTCGGCGGTGGGCTCGTCGAGCTGCGCCATCGTCACCATGTTCGGCGCGACGAGCTGCGCGCCGCGGAGCAGCGTCTGCTCGTCTTCCAGCGTCTCGAAGCCCGAGGCGTCGGCCGTGTCCTCCATTGCGAGT
>CALKVR010000609.1 GCA_938004815.1 uncultured Polyangiaceae bacterium
CTGCTGGGGCAGGAACGTGGAGGGACAAGTCGGCCTGCCCGACACTGATGGCCAGCTGCTGCCGGCTCGCGTCGCCGGCCTGCCGAGCGACGTCGTGGAGGTCGCCCTCGGCTGGTCTCACACCTGCGCGCGCACGAGCACGGGCGAGGTCTGGTGCTGGGGCTTCGACGGGCTCGGGCAGCTCGGAACCGCGCCGGGAGGCGCGACGCAGCCGCCCCAGCTCGTCCCCGGCATCCCGCCGGCGACGGCGGTGAGAGCGGCCGAGCACCGGACCTGCGTGCTCACCGCGGGCGGCGACGTATGGTGCTTCGGCAGCAACGCGGCGGGGCAGATCTCGACCCCGCCGGATCTCGCGCCTCACGGGCCAACGCTCGTGCCCGAGCTGCAAGGGACCGCCGCGCTATCGGTCGGGAGCGTGCTCACGTGCGGTGCTCGGGCCGACGGCACGGCGTCGTGCGTCGGCGGCAACGCTCCGCCGCTGGATGTGCCGCTCGTCGACGTCATGGACCTTCATCTGAGCGACGTGCACCAGTGCGCGGTTCGAGACGGTAAGCGGGTGGCGTGCTGGGGCGGTGACGATTTCGCGCAGCTCGGAAACGGCTTGCCGCCCCAAGATCTCGCGACTCCCGAGACGCTCGACATCCAGGGCATCGACGACGTCGCCATGGGCTGGCGACACACCTGCGTCCTCGTCGAGGGCGTGGTGTCGTGCGTCGGGCATGCGCTGCAAGGGCAGCTCGGCAACGGCGAGCAGTACCAGTTCAGCGACGTGTTCGCCGACGCGCTGCTGCCCGCGCCCGCCCTCGACATCACCAGCAACTTCGGGACGATCTGCGCCATCCTCGGCCCGCGCGATCTCTACTGCTGGGGCGACAACCACTCGGGGAGCGTGGGCGACGGCACCATCGACAACCGATCGATTCCGGTGCGCATCGACTGGGACGCGGCGGACTGACCGCGGTAAGGGCCCCTCGTGCCGTTCTTCGCCACCGCCGCCAAGGGGACCGAGGGCGCGGTGCGCGACGAGCTTCGCGAGCACCGGTTCCGCGGCGTCCGCGCGACACGCGGCGGGGTCTCGTTCGATGGTGGTATCGACGAGGGCCATCGCGCGTGCCTGGTCTTGCGAACGCCGGTGCGCATCCTCGGCCAGGCCGCCCGCTTCACCGCCTCGACGGGCGAGGCCCTCTACGACGGTGCGCGCGCGATCGAGTGGGAGGAGCACGTCTCGCCAAAGACCACGATCGCGGTCCGCGCCACCTGTCGTTCGAGCGCTCTCACCCACACGCAGTTCATCGCGCAAAAGACCAAGGACGCCATCGTCGACCGGCTCCGTGATCGGCTCGGCTCGCGCCCGAGCGTCGATCTCGACGACCCCGACGTCGCGGTGTTCGTGCACCTCGTGAAGGACGAGGCGACGGTGTACCTCGATCTGGGTGGGCGGCCGCTGCACCTCCGCGGCTGGCGCCTCGACGCGGGCGCCGCCCCGCTCAAAGAGAACCTCGCTGCCTGCCTGGTCGGCCTCTCGGGCTGGGACCGCCGGGCCGACTTCCTCGATCCGATGTGCGGCTCGGGGACGCTGGCCATCGAGGCCGCCCTCCGCGCCGCGCGCGTCGCGCCCGGGCTCGCGGCCGCGCCGTTCGGGTTCACGCGATGGGCGAGCTTCACCGACGATCACCGGCGCGACTGGGACGCGCTCGTCGAGCGCGCCCGCGCCGACGTCGTGCCCACGTCTGCGCGCCCGGTTGTCCGGGCCAGCGATCGCGACGCGACGGTGCTCGTAGCGGCACGCGCCAACGCCGAGCGCGCCGGCGCCACCATCGTCGTCGAGCGGGCGTCGATCGACCGGCTCGCCGATCCGGACGCGGCGTGGGTCGTGGTCAATCCTCCCTACGGCGAGCGCCTGGAGCTCGAGGAAGAGGACGCGCGCAGGATCGGCCGCGCGCTCGGTTCGATGCGGCGCGCCCACCGCGCCGTCCTCGCAGGCTCGCCCCAGATCCTGCAGGCGATCCCCGCGCGCCCGGCCAAGCTCTACCCGATCATGAACGGCGATCTCGAGTGCCGCTTCGCGCTGTACCCTCCCGCTCGATGACATCGAAGAACCCGATCCGCAGCGCCGCGACCGCCCGCAACAAGGCCCCGATCCTCGAGGTCCTCGAGCGCGTCTTGCCGGCTTCGGGCACGGTGGTCGAGATCGCGTCCGGCTACGGCGAGCATGTCGTGCACTTCGCGGCCGCGCTGCCCGGGCTTCGATTCGTGCCGACGGATGCCTCCGCCGATGGGCGCGTGATCGCCGCCGAGCACATCGCCGAAGCGGGGCTCCCGAACGTCGAGCCACCGCGCGAGCTCGACGTCACGTGGCCCGACTGGCCCGACAGGCTCGGCGTTCGGGCCGCCGCGATCGTGTGCATCAACATGATCCACATAGCCCCCATCGAGGCGCTCGCGGGCCTGGTCCGCGGCGCCGGCGCGCTCCTCGGGCCCGGCGCGCCGCTCGTCCTCTACGGCCCCTACCGCTTCCACGGGGTGTTCCTGGCGCCGAGCAACGCGGCGTTCTCCGAAGACCTGAAGAGCCGCAACCCGGCGTGGGGCGTGCGCGACATCGACGACGTCGCCGCGGCAGCCGCGCGCGAGGGCTTCCGTCTCGAGGATCCGATCCCGATGCCGGCGAACAACCACGTGGTCGTCTTGCGACGAACCTGACCGTCGCCCTCACTCGGCGGCGGGGTACCGCGCGCGAACGCCGAGGTAGACGGTGCGCCCCTCGATGGGGCGCTGGTCGCCGACCCGAAGCGGATCTTTCTGCGAGGCGAGGAGGTTCGTGACGCCCACGTACGCCTCACCGCCGGGCCACAAGCCCTTCGCGTAGCGGAGATCGAGCGTCGAGAACGCGGGGGCGCGGAGCGTGTCGTCGAGGTACGCGCTCGTGACGAAGCGCCAGCGCGCCGCGATCGTCATGTCGTAGGGCAGCTCACCGACGAGCGCGGTGCTGAAGGTATGGGGCGGCCGGCCCGGCAGGGGGCGCTGGCTCTCGTCTTCTCGCGTGAAGAGGTAGGCGTAGCCGGCCTCGGCGCGCAGGTGCTCGTGCGCGCGCACGCTCACGTCGCCCTGCACCCCGCTCGTCATGGCCTTGCCGACGTTCACGTAGGTGTAGTCGTCGACGCCGCCAGCAGGGGGCTGCTCGGGCGCGAGGCGAAAGTCGATGAGATCGCTCACCCAGTTCGCGAAGCCGAGCGCGCGGAGGCGCACGCCGCTTGCGGGGCGGACCTCGACGTCGGCGGTGAAGCCCCAGCTGCTCTCGGGGAGCAGGTCTTCGTTGCCGACGACGCGGTAACCGTACGCGGAGTGATCGAAGATGAAGCCGAGCTCTTTACCCGTCGGCGCGCGGTAGCCGCGGCCGCCGCTCGCACGCACGATGAACCATCGGTCGTAGCGATAGGCGACGCCGCCGCGGGGCGCGACCACGGCGCCGAACCGCGAGTTGCCCTCGGCGCGGACGCCGGCGAGCAGCGTCAGCCCCTCCACCGGATCGACGTGAATCTCACCGTACCCGGCGCCGTTCGTGATCGTGGTGGGAACGACCTCGACGAGCTCCACGCTGTCGACCTCGGTGCCCGTCACGAACGCGCGCGATAAATTCTGGCGATAGCTCTCGGCCTCGCCCCGGGCGCCGACGATGAAGGAGACGATCTGTCCGTCGAAGAACGAACCAGTCGCCTCGATCGACCGCATCAAATGACGGCGCTCGCGCGCTTCATCGACGATCGAGAGGCGCCGATCCCGATCGCTCTGGTTCCAGAACCACTGGGCGCCGGTCGAGAGCGAGAGGCTGTGACCGCCGCCGAATTCGTGGACGTGCCGGATGCGCGCCGAGAACCTATCCGTCCGCTCGGGGAGATCGATCACGAACGGCTCGAGCCCAGGTAGCCGCTGCGTCTCGAGGCCGTCCGACGCTTCGCGCCCGTACTTCACCCGAGCGTCGAGCGTCGTGCGTCGTGACAGGCGTGTCCCCGCGCGAACGCCTACCTCGTAGCGCTGCGTCGGGGGCAGCGCGAGGTCGGGGACGTCGTCGCGGAGCCGCACCGAGTCGCTCGCGAACGCCGACGCGCTGAGGCTGATCCATTGGTCTCGACGCCGGAACGCAGTGGTGCCGGCGACGTACGACCCCCACCGGTAGCGCCCCTCGGCCTGAGCGCTGCCGCTCCAGCCCTCGATCTCGGGTGGCGCCGTGACGACGTTGATGACGCCGCCGATCGCGCTCGTTCCGTAGAGCGAGCTCGCCGGCCCGCGGACGATCTCGATGCGCTCGATGTCGGCGATCGACAGCTGCGCGAGATCGACCGCGCCCCCCACCTCGCCGACGACCCGCTCGCCGTCCTCGAGGATGAGGACGCGCTCGCGGTCGAAGCCCCCGAGCTGAACGGCGCTCGGCGCACCGATCGCGCCGTACGCGGAGGAGTTGACCTCCAAGCCGAGGGACCCCGCCAGCGCCTCGCCCACGTTCGTCGCGCCCCGCCGCGCCGCCTCGTCGCGGGTGACGACGTCGGTGCGGATCGCGGCCTTGCCCGCCTCCTCTGCGGTGCGGGTGCCGGTGACGACGACCTCGAGATCCTCCGGCTCTTCGCTCGCGTCGGTCTCGGCGGCTTCGTACGGGTCGTCGGCCCACGCCACCGGGCCGATCGCGAGGACGAGCGCCGCCAGCGAGGCTCGTACCAGGAGGCGCATCGGTCAGACGACCCGAGCGGCAGCGGTCAAGGGAGGCCGCCGCCGATCTTCTTGAAGCGCAGGTGGACCGTGCCCGGGCTCGTCGCCGTCGCGCCGGTGAACGAGTCGAACACCACCAAGAACGGCGTCACGCCGTCGGAGCCCGCGACCAGGAACGAGAAGTCGGAGGGGGCGAGCGGGGTCACCTTGGGCTGGAGCCAGAAGTCGGTGAACGCGCTGATTACGCCGTCACCCTTGTAGGCGAGGCCTGGGTCGCTGACCGCGGCGTAGTCGACGGCGTCGAAGCGCGCGAGCTCCGAGGCTTCGGTGCGCGCGATGACCTCGGCGAGCGTCTCGCCGGGCGACTCGCTCAAGTGGATGTCGGCCGCGAGCACACCGCCAGGCCCGCCCTCGCCGCCATTGACCGAGACGGTGTCGCGGCGAAAGCAGAGGTCCCAATCGGGGCTCGTGAGGGCCTGCGCGGGCGTGAGCTCGAGCCGCTGCCCGGTAGCGAGGACGAGGCACCCGCTCGGCGACGACGGACTCGGATCCGGCCCGCCCGCGGTGCCGTCGAAGTCGGAGAACGAAACCGTCGTCTCCGAGCCGCCGGGCGTGACGTGCGCGACGCGAAACTTGTAGAGCGCGGCGACGGGCGCGCCCTGAACCTGGCCGTAGAAGCTGATGAGCTGCACTTTGTAGTGCTCGACCCCACGCTTCACCGCGAAGACGTGGAACCGCGAGTAGATGACGTGCTCGCTCGGCTCGTACATCCACCAATCCACGAAGGGGCCGCCATAGAAGTCGTCGATCAAGAAGGGTACGTCGGCGGGCACCTTGTCGTCGCCGAACGTCTCGGGGTCGAGCGGGCCGAAGGCGGCGCCCTTGGCGGAGCCCGACACACCGCCGTTGGTGAATACGTTCGCGCCGAAGAACCCGAGCTCCCAGCCGTCGCCCTCACCCACGACCGCACCGGCGTCGAGGTCGACGTAGACCCGCTGATCGCCGACCGGAACGTCGAGGGGCGTGCCCTCGGTGATGGGCACCCCACCCGAGCCACCGGTGCCGGTGTCGCTCGGCACCTCATCGCAACCCGCGGCGACCGAGAGCGCCGCCGAGCACAGAACGATCAAGATGAAGCGCATGGGATCGAGCCTGCTGAAGCCGAGGTCGATCCTCGCAAAAAAGAGCGCACAGTGGAAGGACGCAGCCAGGTCCAGGCCCGCCGCGGGCTGGCCACGTCAGCGCTCGGGCGGAACGCGGAGGAGGGTCGGGGTGCGCGCGGCGACGACGAGAGCACCCGCCTCGTCCCAGCGCAGGAACCGGCGTGGGTCGTCGTCGAGGAGGCGCGCGAGCCGGTCGACGGCTTTGTAGACGGCCGCGACCTGCGACTCGGATCGAAACGCGCCGTGCCACACCTCACGGTAGAGCCGCGCCTTGTCGAAGCTGGCGCCGGGCTCGCCCAGCACGACCTCGAGGAGCCGCGCCGCGATCGGCTTCTTGCGGAGATCGATCACCTTGGCGCCGTCGACGACCGCTCGCCTCTCCACCGCGTCGAACGCGAGGTCGGCGTCGGCCGGCAGCGCGCTCGCCCCGGTGATACCCGACCGCGTCACGAGCTCGAAGGGCCCGGTCGCCTGCGAGGCCGGCAGAGGGCGCCGCTCACGGGCGAGATCGAGCTCCCGCGCGGCGCGGTGGAGGAGCCGGACCTCGGCCGAGGATGCCGCGCGCGCTTCGGCTACGGCGAGCGATGCCTCGGCATCACGCGAGGCGCTCGCAGCCGCCTCGGCCTCGCCCCGCGCGGTGGCCTGCCGAGCACGGCAGCGGTACACGATCGCGGCGCCCGCCTCGAAGAGCGCGAGCTCGGCCCCGCCCACCTCGGAGGCGGCGGGGCGCGCCACCGACACGG
>CALKVR010000610.1 GCA_938004815.1 uncultured Polyangiaceae bacterium
GTCCGTCCGCTCCAGCGACGCGCCATCGGGCAGCTGGATCGCGACGATCGCGTAGCCGCGCCACGGCGCGACCATCAAGAGGGCTTCGTCGGAGAGGCGGCTCGCCGCGTGCTCGAGGCGGCTCTTCACCATGGCGCGACGTTCAACGTATCCGACTGGCGTCGAGCCAGCCCTCGATCGTCGCCGCGATCTCGGCGATGACGTCAGCGCGAGCCCGCCCGCTCTTCTTGGGAACCACGAGCGAGTGATCGCCACCGACGACGACGTGGAGCGTCGCCCGCTCGCCCATCTTCTTCAACGCGCGCTTCATCAGCTTCAGGTCGCAGAGCGGGTCGCGGGTGCCTTGCACGAACAGCGCGGGGACGCGGATATCGCCGAGGTGGGCGTCGCGGAGCTTCTCCAGCTGCTTCGGCGGGTGCAGCGGGTAGCCCAGGAGCAGGAGCCCCGCGAGCGGCGCGCCCTGCGCGGCGAGGTGCGTCGCCATGCGGCCCCCCATCGACTTGCCGCCGATGACGAGCGTCGCGCGTGGCGACGCGCGCCACACGCGCGCGATGACGGAGCGCCACGTCGCCTCGAGCACGGGGGCGCGATCGGGCGCACGGCGGCCCGCGTCACGGTAGGCGAAGTTGAATCGGGCGACGCCGTGGCCGAGCGCCTTCAGAGCGGCCGCGACATCGACGAGGAGGGGGTCGCCGAGGTGACCCCCCGCGCCGTGCGCGAGGATGAACACGACGCCGGCGGCGCGCTTCGGCTTGTCGAAGAGGAGCGTGACGTCGGCGTCGGCGGTCACCGGAACGAGTCGTGGTACGCCGGGTCCTCGATCGAGAGCGCCTGCGCGGTCGGGGTGAGGGGGTGCGTGGTGTCGAGCATGACCGCGAGCTCGCTCGTGGACTTGGACCCGATGCTGCTCTCGTACGCGCCGGCGTGCGGGCCGTGGGTCACCCCCGAAGGATGATGCGAGATGCTGCCGGGCCCGACCCCCTTGCGAGAGGTGAAGTTGCCGTCGCAATAGAAGAGGAACTCGTCGACGTCGACCGACGCGTGCGGGTAGGGGCAGGGGATCGCCTCGGGGTGAAAGTCGGTGAGGCGGGGGACGAAGCTGCAGATGAGCGCGCCGCGCGCGCCGAAGGTGCCGTGCCACGTGGGCGGCAGGTGCACGAGGCCCGCGCGCGGCTGAAAGTTGAGGATGGGAAACACCCACGGGTAGACCGAGCCGTCCCACCCGACCACGTCGAGCGGGCTCTCGTCGTAGTCGAACCCGTGGAACGCGGCCTGGCGCTTGACCACGACATGCCGGATGCCCTCGTCGCGCGGGCCCTCGAAGGTGGGCCGCTGGAAGTCGCGGTGACAGTACGGCGCGTCCATGCGCAGCTGGCCGTTCGCGTTGCGCCACTGCTTGAGGAGCCCCATGCCGCCCAGGCACTCGACCGTCAGGACGTGGTGGGCGACGCCCGCGTCGGGAATGAAGCGGTGAATCGTGCCACGCGGCACGTAGACGTAGTCGTTCTGCGCGTAGCGCAGATCGCCCAGAATCGTCCGCACCACGCCCGCGCCGCGGTGGATGAAGTGCAGATCGTCGCCGTCGCCGTTCGACAAGTAGACCGCGTCGGCCTCGGTGGGCTTGCCCACCGAGAGCACGACGTCGGCGTTGAAGAGGAGCGGCGTGCGTGACCCGAGGAACGAGCCCGGCGCTGCGAGCTTGGTCGACTCGTAGTGGCGGCGCCGGAGCGCGCGGGCGGGCGTCGCCGCTGGCACCGCGAACGAGGCCCGGGCCGCCACCTGCAGCGCCACATGCGGGCGCCGCAGGTGGTAGCTGATGGTGTAGGGGCCATCGAACCCATCGCGTGTGATGCACTGCTCGTGGCGGAGCGCGCCGCCCTCACCCCGAAGCGCGATGTGGTGCTTCGCGGGCAGCTCGCCGGCGGCGACCCGATCGAGCATCAGATCTTCCCCTCGGCTTTTTGTTGGCGCTCGATGCTCTCGAAGAGCGCGCGGAAGTTGCCGGCCCCGAACCCACGGTCGCCCTTGCGCTGGATGATCTCGTAGAAGAACGGCCCGGCTTCGGGCTTGCCGTAGAGCCCCGCCGCGTCTTTCAAGAAGATCTGCAGCATGTACTCGCCCTCTTTCTCGCCGTCGACGAGCACCTGCAGCTCGCGCAGGGTCTCGATGTCCTCGTCGATCGAGCCGACGCCCATCTGTTGGAGCCGAGCCGGGAGCATGTCGTAGTACGTGCCCGGCGTGGGCATGAACCCGACGCCGCGCGCGCGCATCCCGCGCACCGCCGTCAGGATGTCGCCCACGCTGAGGGCCACGTGCTGCACCCCGTCGCCGCGGTGGTCTTCGTTGAAGATGTTGATCTGCGACGCCTTGAAGAACGGTCGCCAAGGCTCGTTGTTCGCGAACTTCACCCCCGACTGCGGCTCCCACATGACGGTGCTGCGCAGGCCCGAGCCCGACTTGCGATCGGGTGTGACGTCGTCGGTGTGAAACTGCACGTCCCAGTACGTCTCGAAGCCCATCACGTGCTCCATCCAGAGCAGGGCCGGCTTCATCGTCTGGAAGTTGGACGTGACATGGTCGAACGCCTGGATACCGAAGGTGTTCGAGCCCCCGCGAGGTTTGGCGTACGCCTCGAACCCAGGAAAGAACGCGCGGTAGCCGTCGCGCTGCACGAATCGGAACGTGGTGTCTCCGAACGGCGTCGTGATCGAGAAGGTCGCGAGCTTGCCGCCGTCGTCCTCGAAGCGCTGGATGTCCTCGATGGGGGTGCCGCCGCGGGCGTCGAGCAGGCGGAACACGCGATCGATGTCCTCGACCTCGAAGGCGATGGTGCCGATGCCGTCGGGGTGCCGGCGCAGGTAGCGCCACGCGCGCCCGCCCTCACCCACTGGCATCGAGACGATGATGCGGCAGTCGGCGGCAGAGAACACGACGCTCTTTTGCTTGCCGCTGGCCGACAGCTCGGCGCTCGACTCGCCGAGCTCGGCGAAGTCGAGGTAGTCGGAGTAGAGCTTGCGGCTGCGATCGAGATCGCGGACGTAGTAGTGGATCGATTCGAGGCGGCGGATTCCGAGGGGCTCGAGCTTGGGCATGGGACTTCTGGGTATCGTTTGATGGCTGATGGCAGTCGGGGTGAGGTCAGGCCGCCGGCGCGTCGGGCTGGCGGTCGGGGTGGGCAGCGGCGACGGCCGCGACGGTCGCGAGGTCGGCGTCGATCGCGGTGAGGCGCGGGAACGCGGTGAGGTCGACGCCGAAGCGGCGTGCGCTGTACATCTGCGGCACGAGGCAGACGTCGGCGAGCGTGGTTCGATCGCCGACGAGGCGGGCGCCCCCGTGCTGCGACGCGATCTGCTCGAGCGCCGCCAAGCCGCGCTCGTTGGCGGCCTTGGCGATCGCCTGCGCGTCGCCGCCGAGGCCCTTGATGATGGCCATCGTGGCGAGGTTTTGCATCGGCTGCACGCCAGAGTTGATGATCTCGACGGCGTGCCGCACCCGCGCGCGCTCGATCGGTGCGGGCGGGAGGAGCGCGGGTGAAGGAAAGCGCTCTTCGAGGTACTCGAGGATGGCGACCGACTGCGAGAGGTGCTCGCCGTCGACCTCGAGGATGGGCACCTGCGCCATCGCGTTCTTTTGCAGGAACGCGGGCAGGTGCTGCTCGCCGCCGTCCTTGATCAGCGAGACGGCGACGTACTCGTAGGCGACGCCCTTGAGCCCGAGCGCGACCCGCACGCGGTACGAGCAGCTCGAACGAAAGTAACCGTAGAGCTTCATCGCGCGACGCTCCTCACCGTCTGTTCGATGGTGCCGAAGAGGTTCTTGCCGGCGGCGTCACGCATCTCGATCGCGATCGTGTCGCCCGCCTTCATGAACGGCGTGGTGGGCTTGCCGCTGTCGATGATCTCGATCATGCGCCGCTCGGCCAGGCACGAGATGCCGCGCGCGCGATCCTGGTTCGACACGGTGCCGCTCCCCACGATGGTGCCCGCCGCGAAGCGGCGCGTCTTGGTCACGTGCGCGATGAGATCGTTGAACGAAAAGTGCATCTCGGGCCCCGCCTCGGGGTCGCCGACGAGCGCCCCGTTGAGGGTCGAGCAGAGCTTGAGGTGGATGCGGCCGTCTCGGTACGCATCCCCCAGCTCGTCGGGCGTGATGGCGAACGGCGCGAACGCCGTCGCGGGCTTCGAGCAAAAAAAGCCAAACCCCTTCTCGAGCTCGCCGGGCACGAGGTTGCGCAGGGTGACGTCGTTCAGGATGACGAAGAGCTTGATGTGCTCGGCCGCGCCCGAGGCCGGCGTGCCGCGCGGCACGTCGCCGAGGATCACGCCGACCTCGGCCTCGAAGTCGAGCCCCCACTCCGGGTTCACGAGATCGATGGGCGCGCGCGGCCCGAGCATGTCGCTCGAGCCGCCCTGGTAGACGAGCGGGTCGGTCAAGAGCGTCTTGGGCGGCTCGGCCCCCCGGGCCTTGCGGACCAGCACGATGTGGTTGATGTACGCGCTGCCGTCGACCCACTCGTACGCACGCGGCAGCGGCGCCATCACGCGTTCGAAGTCGATGGGCTCGCCCGGGACATCGCCGGCCGCGAGCTTGGTCGCCAGCGTCGTGAGCTGGGGTCGAGCCCGGTCCCAATCGTCGAGGGCGGCCTGAAGGGTCGGCGCTACGGCGCGGGCGGGGGCGCACCGCCCGCCGTCGGGGTGGACCACCGCGAGCGCGCCATCGCGGGTTCCGTCGTTCAGCGTGCAGAGGCGCATGCCGCCTCCTTAGCACGCCCCGCCGCCCCCGAACGAGCTTGTGCAAGCTCCTGCACAACTGTGCCCTCGCCGCGATCGTTCGGCGCGCCGACGAGCGAGCCGTACAGCGT
>CALKVR010000611.1 GCA_938004815.1 uncultured Polyangiaceae bacterium
GCGTGATCCTCACTGGCCGTTCGGACGGCGCCGTCGCGATGGGGTCCGTCGGCTTCGACATCGGCTGCGGAATGGTCAGCGCGAGGAGCGCGGTGCCGGTCGAGGCCGCGACCCATGATCGCAAGCTCGCCTTTCACCGCGAGGTCATGGCGCGCGTCCCGTTGGGGCCGGGCGGCGAGGGGGGGCGCCTCGGGCGGGTAGGGCGCCGCGAGCTCGAGGAGCTCGTGCGCGGCGGCGCCGAGCACTACGCCGCCAAGCACGGCGCACGCATCGACCGCACCCGGGCCGAGCGCGACCGCATCCCGGTCCCGGACGCGTGGGACATCCCCTGGGGCGGGCCCGGCCAGCCGGAGCGTGGCCTCGGGCAGATGGGCACGCTCGGCGGCGGCAACCACTTCATCGAGCTTCAGGGCTGCGAGGAGACCTCGACCCTCTTCGTGCAGCTCCACACCGGCAGCCGCGGGTTCGGCCACGGTCTGGCGACGAACTACTTCGCGATGGCCAAGGACGAGCACCCCGAGCGCTCCGCCGACATCGACCTCGGCTTCTTCGACCCCACCTCCCCGCACTACGCGTCGTACCTCGCGGCCGTGGCGGCCGGCGGCAACTTCGCGATCGTCAACAGGCTCGTCATTTTCGAAGCGGTCGCCGAAGCCTTCGAGAAGGTCTTCAAGGCCGAGCTCGAGCTCGTGTACGAGATTAGTCATAACCTCGTGCAGCATGAATTCAATGATGAATTCGGTGAGGTTCTCGTCCACCGCAAGGGCGCGACGCGCGCCCTGCCCGCGGGGCATCCGCAGCTCGCCGGTACGCCCTGGGCCACCACCGGTCACCCCGTCCTGATCCCGGGCTCGAACCGAGATCACAGCTTCATCCTCCGGCCGCTCCCCGGCGCGTGCGCGAGCGGGTACAGCGTCAACCACGGGGCAGGCCGGCGGCTCTCGCGAGGCCAGGCGATCAAGCTCCTCGATCAGGCCAAGGTCAACGAGCAGTACGCGGCCGACGGCATCCTCGTGAACCTCGACGGAGAGGTCCCGCTCGACGAGGCGGGCGCCTGCTACAAGCGCGCGCGAGACGTCGTCGACGTCGTGGTCGGGGCCAAGCTCGCCACCATCGAGAGCACGCTCTATCCGCTCGGCTCGATCAAGGACAGCGAGACGGGGCGCCGCCGCGACCAGTCTCGGTCCCGCAAGGCCAAGGAAAAGGCGCGCGACAAGGAGCGCAGCGAGGCGCGGCGCCGGCGCCGGTGACGGCCGGTCTGGCGCTCGGGCACGAAAGCGGGGGGTTACGAGGCAACCGGCGTTCGGTTTCGATCGTACAGACTGTGTCATGGCCACCGAGGAGGGCAGCCCTGGCGCGGCCCGAGCGCGCCCGACGGAGCGGTTCGCGCGCCAGCACGGAGAGATCGTCGCGCTCTCCAAGACGCTGGTGCGTGAGCTCGATACCCGCCGTCTCGCGGCCGATCCCAGCGGCGCGCGGCGCGCGCTGGCGACCTTCGCGGGGCGGCTCAGGGTGCACGCTGCGATGGAAGAAGAGGCGCTCTATCCGCGCCTCCTGGCCAGCAGCGACGAGCAGGTCGTCGCCAAGGCGCGAGAGCTGCTCGACGAGCTGGGGCCCATCTACCAGACCTTCTTCGCGTTCCTCGCCAAGTGGCGCGAGGCTGCGGCGATACAGGCCGATCCCGAGGGGTTCTGCCGGGAGACGATGCAGCACCTCTACCGTCTCAAGCTGCGCCTCGAGCGCGAGAACACCGAGCTCTACCCGCTCGTCGAGGCCTTGGACCCGGGCAGCTCGGGCGAGCGCGTGATCACTCCTCGACGTGACCGATGACGACCGTCACGTTGTCGGTGCCGCCGTAGTCGTTGGCGGCGCCGACCAAGCGCTCACACGTCGTCGCGAGGGGGTCGCGCCGGTCGACGTGCTCGAGCACGATATCGCGGATCTCTTCTTCGGTGAGCAGGCTGGAGAGGCCGTCGGTGCAGAGCAGGTAGACGTCGCCCGGCAGGCTCTTCTCGCGGTGGATGTCGATCTCGACCTCTTCGCGGATCCCGAGCGCGCGGGTCACGACGTTCGGTGGCAGCTGGGCGATCTCGTCGTCGGTCATCCACGGGGCCAGGGTGAGCGCGTCGGAGAGCAGCGAGTGGTCGCGGGTGAGCTGGATGATCTCGCCGTCGCGCACCCGGTAGCAGCGGCTGTCGCCGACGTGGGCGATGCTCACGTGCTCGGTCGCCTTGTCGAACATCGCCGCGACGCAGGTGGTGCCCATGCCGAAGTCGGCCAGCGTCTTGCGCGAGCGATCGAAGATGCGCCGGTTGGCGAGGCGCATGCCCGTCACGAGGGAGTTCTCCTCGTCCGAGCGCG
>CALKVR010000612.1 GCA_938004815.1 uncultured Polyangiaceae bacterium
ACCCCGGGCGCGGCCGCCATGCTACCCCCCGCGCCATGTCGTCGAGGCAGCTCGTCCTCGTTCTCGATTTCGGCTCCCAGTACACCCAGCTGATCGCGCGCCGCATCCGTGAGGCGAGCGTGTACTGCGAGATCCTCCCCTGCACGACCCCGCTCGACGCGGTGAGGGCGAAGAACCCATCGGCCATCGTGCTCTCCGGTGGCCCCTCGAGCGTCTACGACGACGGCGCGCCGACCGTGGACAAGGGGGTCCTCGAGCTCGGCCTGCCCGTCCTGGGAATCTGCTACGGCATGCAGCTCATCGCCCACGTCGGTGGCGGCCGTGTGGCGCGCGCCGATCACCGCGAGTACGGCCCCGCCAAGCTCGCGGTGGGGCGCGCGAGCGGCATCTTCTCGGCCTTCCATCCCGGCGACGAGCTCGACGTCTGGATGAGCCACGGCGATCGCATCGAGGCGCTGCCCCCCGGCTTCGAGCCGCTCGGCACCAGCCCGGGCTCGCCGTTCGCGGCCGCGGCCGACGAGAAGCGAAAGATCTACGGCCTGCAGTTCCACCCCGAGGTCGCGCACACGCCGCGCGGCCGCGCCATCATCGACGCGTTCCTGTTCCAGGTGGCGAAGCTCGAGCCTAGCTGGACGCCCGCGTCGTTCATCGAGGACGCGATCGGCAAGATCCGCGAGCGCGTCGGAGCGGGCCACGCGATCCTCGGGCTCTCCGGCGGCGTCGATTCGTCGGTGGCGGCAGTCCTCTGCGCGCGCGCGCTCGGCGAGCGCCTCACCTGCATCTTCATCGACAACGGCCTGCTCCGCGAGGGCGAGGCCGAAGAGGTGGTGCAGACCTTCTCCGGCAAGTTCCACCTGAACCTGCTGCACGTCGACGCGAAAGACCGGTTTTTGCGCGAGCTCGAGGGTGTCACCGACCCCGAGAAGAAACGCAAGACGATCGGCCGGGTCTTCATCGAGGTCTTCGAGGACGAGGCCAAGAAGGTCGACGGCGCCGACGTGCTCGTCCAGGGCACGCTCTACCCCGACGTCATCGAGAGCGTCTCGTTCAAGGGCCCGAGCGCCGTCATCAAGAGCCACCACAACGTCGGCGGCCTGCCCGACCGGATGAAGCTCAAGCTGTGCGAGCCGCTCCGCGAGCTCTTCAAGGACGAGGTGCGCGCCGTCGGCGAGGCGCTCGGTCTGCCGCACGACATCCTCTGGCGCCACCCGTTCCCCGGGCCTGGGCTCGCCGTCCGCTGCCTGGGCACGATCACCGAAGAGAGGCTCCGCGTGCTCCGGCGCGCCGACGCTATCTTTCTCGACGAGCTCCGCAAGGCAAACCTCTACGATCGCATCTGGCAAGCGTTCGCGGTCCTCTTGCCGGTGCGCACCGTCGGCGTCATGGGCGACGATCGCACGTACGACGAGGTGATCGCCCTGCGCGCCGTCGACTCGACCGACGGCATGACCGCCGACTGGTCGCGCATCCCGCACGA
>CALKVR010000613.1 GCA_938004815.1 uncultured Polyangiaceae bacterium
TATCCTCTTCGTCGGCAGCGTCAGATGTGTATAAGAGACAGACGCGAAGCAGCGCAAGCGGCGCGTCTTCGTCGTGGTGGGCATCATCGTCGCCCTCGTCGCGGGCGCGGGCGGCTTCGCCTTCTGGCAGGTGCGCCAGGCCAAGGCCAAGGCGCAAGAGGCCTTCGCCGCGACCGCGCAGTGCTTGATCGGCGAGCCGCCCACCGAGGGCCAAGCGCCGGCCGCGCGGTTCCGGCAGTACCAGCTCACGGCGATGGGGCTCCCCGAGGCCAAGCGAGGGATGGTCGACAAGGTGCCGTGGCCGCAGCGCTGCGGCTACCGCGCGCAAGAGCTGTTCGACGCTTCGCGCAGCGCAGGGCTCACGTCGGGCGGCGACAAGAACCTGCCGTACTGGGCCGACGCGCTCGCCAAGATCCTCAAGTCGCCGCAGGGGCACGTGCTCGACGCGACCGAGCCCCTCAACGCCATGTTCGAGATGGCGCAGAAAGAGGGCCTGACGTTCTCCAAGGAGACCAAGGAGGCTTATCCCCCGGGCGGCGCCGCGCCGATGAACGCGGACGATCTGCTCAAGCTCGGCAGCATGACCAAGAAGCCGTTCTCGTTCGCCAAGGTCTCGCTGGATCCGCTCGCGGGTGAGGTGCGGCGCCTCCTCGTCCAAGACCCGGATGTCCCCGAGTCGCCCTTCGTCTGCACGGTGAGCGAGCAGCTCGTCGCGTGCAAGAAGCTCCCCGGCGAGCTCGGCAAGTCCAAGCACGGCCTATCGCTCGTCGGCACCACCCACAAGGACGCCGCGCCGCTCGTGTTCGCCGGTCAGCGCGGTCAGTCGGGTGTTTTTCGCAGCGATACGGGTGAAGAGATCTACGCCGGGTACACGTCCTCGGCCTACGTCGCCGAAGACGGGTCGGTCGTCGCGATCACCGAGGGCGACGACGGCAAGGCCTACCTGGTCACGGCCAAGAAGGGCGAGAAGGCCCAGAAAAAAGAGCTCGAGATCGAGGGCTACGACATCGGGGCGGCGAGCGTCTCCACGACCATCCTCTGGGACCAGCTCGTCTTCGTCGGCATCAAGAAGTCGGACAAAGACAAAGACGAGAAGGCCGAGGCGGGCGACGACGGCGAGCCCGTCGAGAAACCGCGCCCGCTGCACGCGTACGCGATGCCGATCGACGCCGCGAACGGCAAGCTGGGGGCCGTCGTCGATCTGGGCGTCGTCGGCGAGATCTTCGGGCAGATGCCGCGGGCGGGGCGAGACCCGGTGATCGGCGGGTGCCGCTCGGCCGAGAGCATGACGGCGCTCGTCCACGTGCGCGGCCAGTCCAAGGCGATCTCGTACTTCGACGGCAAGTGGTCACCGCCGCTCGCGGTCTTCGTACGCGGCGGGGCCATGTGCGACTCCGGCGGCTTCGGCACGGCGGGCCTCGCGCACGGCTCCGAGTCCGAGCCGTGGACAGGGTCGGTCTCGCATACGCGGTGCACGACGAAGGGCTGCGAGAGCAAGAGCAGCTCGATGAAGGAGCTCCTCACCGGCGGCCTCGAGCTCGCGCCGCGCGCGCGCCTCGCCGACGCCGTGCCTCTCGGTGACGACGTCGTCGTCGCGTGGGTGGCGGGCGAGCGCGGCGGCGTCCGCGCGCGCGTGGCCGCCGCCGACAAGCTGCCGCAGACCGACGACATCGTCGTGTTCGACGACCTGATCAAGGACGGCAAGCTTCGCGAGAAGAGCATCGTGACCGATATCGGCGTGCTGCCGGGCCAGGGGTTCGCCATCGTCGTCATCGCCACCGAGACGGGGGTGTTCGCGACCGTCATCAAGAAGGGCGGCGAGGTCGGGGGCATCAACGTCACCTCGGAGTAGGCGCAGGCTCGTGCTACCTTCGGGGCGATGACCTCCAAGCCGCCCGATGCGCCCGGCGCCCCTGGCACCGGAACGAAGACTCTGCCGGGCGAGAAGGACCGCTTCGGCGATCTCCCGGCGCTCGAGGTCGAGCTCGTTCACGAGGTCAGGCGGCCGCCCACGGTCGAGAAGCCGTGGACGATGCTCGAGGTCTGGACGCAGAACCGCATCTACTCGATCGACCTCAACATGCTCTGTCACGAGGTCGTCGACATCGCGAGCAAGAAGCCGGTCAAAGACCACGATCTCGTCGGCGCGCGCTTGCTCGGCGGCCAGTTCAACGAGAACGACAAGACCCACCTCTCCCACCCCTTCCCGCGCCCGGGCACCGAGGCGGTGTTCGAGCAACCGCGACCCGGCGGCGGGGTCGTCTTTTCGCACTCGTCTCCCGTGACGCGCGTGGTGCTGCGCTTGCGGCAGATCACCATCGTCACCGGCGGTGAGCAGCCCACGTGGGACCAGATCGCCAAGGCCGGGCGCACGTCGACGCTGCCCTCCGAAGAGTGACGCCGCCAGAGCAGGGGCGCGCGCACAGTCAGTCTCCGAGGTAGCGCTCCCAGAACCTGTCGCCCCACTGCCACGCAAAGAGGGCGAAGAGGAGCGCGGGCAACCCGACCGCGACCGCCATCCCTGGCCACGAGCCCGTGCCCCACCCCAGGCCCCCGACGCAGCCCAGGCCGACGAAGACGCCGAAGATGGCGCCGCAACCTGCCTGCACAGGCCGTCCGTCACCGATGCCGCTGGGCGGCCCCCCGTCTCGTCTCATCTGCTCACCATGCGCCCGGAATACCGGAAGTAAAGTGGGCGTCTTTGAATCGTCGGCGCGCTTCTCGTCGGCCGCTCATGGCGCCGACTTGGCGATCGCCTTGGCTGCGGCGGCCGCGGCCTTGGATCGCTCGTCCGCCTCTTTCTTCGCCTTCGGATCGGTCAGCAGGCTCGAAGCCTTGGCGAACCGGTCGGCGAGGCCCTCCCAGTACTTGGGCTCGGCGTCGCGGGGCGCGGCGATGGTCCGGAGGACGCCTGCGTCGAACGCGGCCATCCCCCCGAGGGGAGATGCGCCGTCTTCTTGCGCCACCACGTCGAGCGCGCGCACGTCGGCGAACTCGGGCGAGAAGCCCTCGTTCTTGAGCATCAGGGCGGCGACGTCCTCGGGGCCGCGGCGTAGCGCGATGGCGAGCGCGAGGTTGAGGCGATCCTCTTTCGTGAGCTTGTCCTTCGGGATCTTGGACAGGAGCGAGGCTGCGGCGTCGAAGTCGACCGCGCGCCAATAGCGAATGCCCATCGTGAGCCGCGCACGCGCGTAGAGCGCGCGGGCCTCGTTCGAGAGCGTCGCCTCGCTCTCTTTGAGCGCGGCGCGGTGGGGGAGGGGGACGCCGACGTGGACGAGCGACTTGAGGACGCCCGGGTCGCTGGCCGCCTCGGCGGGCAGGAGCAGCCCGGCGTAGAAGGTGGGCAGGTCGCGCGCGAGGCGCTCGTTCACGTTCGTTGCCGACGGCGCGGGCGGCGGCAGAACGAGCAGGGCATCGAGCGAATCGACGCGGCGCCCGCCGTAGAGCTTGGCGAGGAGGCCGCGCGCGGTGTCGACGCGCTCGCTCCGGATGACGCCGGAGACCGCCATCTCGCGCATGCCCGCGAGCGCGCCGTCGCGGCCGCGCGACTTGCGGGGCTCGAGTTGCTCGTCGAGCGACGCGTAGTAGGCGTTGGCGAGCTCGGGGTCCTTCTTGAACTCGTCGGGGATGGGCACGTCGCGCACGGCCTCGACCATGCGGAGATCGGCCGTGCCCGCCGCGATCGCGACGACGCCGCGGCCGTACGAGCCCAGATCCGAGCCGGCCTTGGCGAGCTCTTGCACCGCAACCGCCTGCTCGGTGAACCACTTCCACATCGGGCCCTTCACGAAGTCGGCGACCCTTTGCTTCGTGAACGGAGGGCTCGGCTTGGGAGGGGCCTGCACCGCGCGATGGAGGCGCGCCGCCAGCGCTTGCCCGACGAGGGCGTGCTGCACGGCGCCGGGGACGCTCGCCGGCTTCTTGTCGAAGAAGCTCGTGACGAGCACGTCTCCGCAGGCGGCGGGCGCGAGCTCGACCCGGAGCGAGCGCACCAGACCGGACGGCAGGTCGGCGCAGGCCTCGACGCCGGAGAGCGCCTCGTCGCGCGCGTCGGCGCCGTCGGCCGCGAGCGCGGCGTCGAGGGCGGCGAGGGCCGCGCTCTTGTCGGCGCACGCCGCCTTTTGCTTGGGCGCTCGCTTGACGAACGCGTTGCAGCTCGCGGGCGCAGCCGGCACGCCCTTGGGCGATGCAGCGAGCTTCACGTCGGCGAACGTGGGCTGCGGGCCCTTCAGGAGCGGCAACGCCTCTTCGCGGACGAGCCCGGTCACCGCGAAGGGATCACCGCTCGGGCCGCCCTTCTCGACGACCTCGCCCTTCTCACCGCCGAGGTTCGGGGTCGGCAGCTCCTTGTCGGGGGTGGTGGCGCGCGGCTCGGTGCAAGCGACAGAGGCCCATGCGACGAGCGAAAGGAGCGTGGTCCGCATGGCGCGGGACGATAGCAGCCCTCTACTCCAGGGTGGGAGAGAAGGGCCGCTCGAGGACGTCGAGGCTCGCCTCCGTGTCGATCGACCCGGGGCCCAGGCGCGCGTCGAGCGCGGCGCGGGCCCGGTCGAGCTCGTCGTCGCCATCGGCGTCGAACACACGCCACACCGCTTCGAGGACGGGCACCGACCCGGCGATCGCCGCCGCGAGTAGATCGTCGAAGCTCCCCCACGCGCCCGAGAAGAAGACGGCGCGGCCGTGCTCCTTCTCGGCGGGCGGCGCCACGAGCTTGCCGACCGGTGAGGCGATCAGCGCGGTGTGCTGCTCGTAGCCGCGGCCCATGGCCGCGAGCGCGCGCTCGCTGGGCGGGTCATAGATCGCCCCGGCGAACGCGCGCGTGACCGCCTGCGCGACAACACGATCGGCGAAGAGCTCGCGCATCGGCACCTGCACGACGCGCGCGATCCCGGGCGTGCCCATCCTGTCCGCGCCGTAGTAGGCCTCGTGAAAGCAGATGGAGTGAAACTTCTCGACCTCGCGATGCGCGGCGTCGTGGTCGCGACCGTCGGGGTGACGACGCGCGAGCGCGTTCACGAGCGGGTGGAGCTGGCGATCGATCGCGGCGTGAGAGGCGAGCCCGAGGGCGACGGCGGCGAGCCGCGCGGAGCGCGAGCGGCGCGCGTCGTCGAGGATGGCATGGAGGATCGGCACCGCGGCGCGCTCGTGCACCACGTTGCCCCAGCGGCTCGGCCGCGGCCGGAGCTTGGCGACGTAGCGCAGCACCTCGGCCGCGTACGCGTCGAAGTAGGGGAGATCGAGGAGCACCGCGCCGAAGCGGGCCGCGTCCTCTTCGCGAACGAGAGAGCGGCGCATCGCCCCGGGCACATTGGGCGATGCTGCCGCCTCGCGGAGCGACGTCAGGTGGATGCCTTCGGCGGGCATGGTCTGCTCAATCCGGCTCGATGCGGTAGACGACGCCTTCCATGTCGAGCACGTAGAGCTCGCCGTTCAGGTCCTGGCCGAACGAGCCGAACGTGTAGTCGCCGAGGGTGTTCGCGGTCTCCAGATCTTGCGAATGGTCGACGAGATCGGTCGCGGTGCCCGAAGGGCTGAGCAAGAACGACCGGATGCGCTTCGAGCAGATGTCGCCGTAAAAGTAGCGGCCGCGGTGGCCCGACAGCAGATCGCCGCGGTAGACGTAGCCGCCGATGACGGCGCAGAAGCCGCCCTGGTGGTCGAGCTCGATGATCGGCATCGTCATGCCGGTCGGGTCGCAGGGCGGGTCGAAGCAGCTCGAGCCCTCGTACATGTGCCAGCCGTAATTGAGGTGCCCGTCGCCGGGACGGTGGACGCTGATCTCTTCGATGCTGTTCTGGCCGACGTCGCCCAGGTAGAGGTCGCCGTTGCACCGGTCGAAGCTCATGCGCCAGACGTTGCGCAGGCCCATGTCCCAGACGAACGGGTCGGCGCCCGGCATGTTGCCGGGCGGCGGGGTGGGAAAGGTGTCGACGTCGATGCGCATCACCTTGCCGTACTGATTGAGCGGGTTCTGCGCGTCGTTCTCGGGATCACCGGCGCCCCCGCCGTCGCCGCGGGAGTAGTAGAGCATCCCGTCGGGGCCGAACGTGATCGTGCCGCCGTAGTGCCAGACGGTGTCCTGCTCGAGGGAGATGAGCACGCGCACCGGCGCGGGGTCGGCGACGTCGGGGTCGCTCGTCGAGCGGCGGTACTCGGCGAGGATGCTGGTCGAGTCGACCGGCGAGCCGAGCTCGGTGTAGTGCACGTAGAAGAGCCCGTTGTTCTCGTAGTCGGGGTGAAATTCGAGATCGAGGAAGCCCCGGTCCTCGTCGCAGCAATAGACGACGTCGCTCAAGTCGAGGAATGGCGTCGGCAGGACGACGCCGTCGTCGACCACGTGAATGACGCCGTTTCGCTCCGCGATGAAGAGGCGCGAAGGGTTCGTCGGGTGCGGCGCCATCGCGATCGGGAGCGGAATGTCCGTCGTGAACGGCACGAGCTGCAGCCCCTCGGGCGTCGGCTCGGCCGCGTCGCAGTTCGCGCCGCCCGTCGACGCGCTCGACGACGAGGATGACGATGTGCTCGTCGCCGACGTCGACGCGCTGGACGACGACACCGACGTGCTGCTCGTCACGCTGCTGCCGGTCGAGGTGCTGCTCGTCGATGCGGCCCCGCCCGAGCCGGTGTCGTCGCCGCAGGCGAGGGCCCAGAGCGCGAAACCCGCGAGAAGCAAAGCGCGAAACGTCATGGTCGAGCATCATGGCGCGGAGTGGGCGCGCGTCAACGGCGGGCTTGCGTGGATCGAGTGCTCCTCGGTAGGTTCGTCAATTGCTTTCCGAGTCCACCATGACGACGCCTCCTCCGCCCACAAGGATCCTCGCCGCGACAGACCTCCGCCCCGAGTCGGACGAGGCGTTGCAGCAAGCGCTGAGCATTTCGGGTGGAAGGCACCGTGTGGCGATCTGTCACGTCTTGCCTCGGGTCGATGCGATCCGGCCCCTGTTTCCGCAGCTACACATCGAGGAGGGGCTGGCGGCAGCCGAGCTCGAGGCGTTCGCCCGCGAGGAGCTCGATCGCTGCTTGGCGAGAGTCGGCTCACCCGATGTCGATGTCTTCATGGAGCACGGCGCGCCGAGCGTCTGCATCGTCGAGCGCGCCAAGGCGTGGAGGGCCGACCTGATCGTGGTCGGGACGCCGCGCTCCACCTCGAGGACATCGCGGACGGCGGAGAGCGTGGTGCGCACGGCGACCGCTCCCGTGCTCATGGCGCGCCCCTCGGGTCGCGGCCCGGTGGTGGCGGCCTGCGACCTCGGAGACGCGTCGCAACCCGCGCTCGCGATGGCGGCGGCGCAGGCACGGGCTCTCGGCAAGGGGCTGGTCGCGCTTCACGCGATCGACGCGACGAGAGAGCTCGCCTGGCTGGGCGCGCTTTCTCGGTTCTCCGAGCTCGCGCGCGACTCGTACGAGAACAAGCTCGCTTCGCGGATGGAAGAAGCGAAGACGCTGCTCCAAAGCGCGGTGGCTGCGGTCGCGCCCGACGGGCTCGTCGACGTCCAGCTCGGCGGCGCGGCTGAAGTCATCTGTCGTCGGGCGGGCGACCTCGACGCTTCTCTCGTCGTCGTCGCGACGCGCGGGCGAACTGGCTTCGACTATGCCCTCGTCGGCAGCGTCGCCGAGGGGGTCTTCGAGCGCGCCCCGTGCTCCGTGCTGGCGGTGCGCGACCAGGCCTGACCAGTGCGCCGTGTCGCTCTGGCCATGCGGGGCGATCTCGCGTGGGCGTCGGCGTCGGCCGGCGCGACGGTTGCATCGTCACCATGCATGAATAAGTCGAACGCCGCGTTGCTGCTCGCGTGCGCGTTCGGCGGCGCCTGTGAAACGGTGACGCCGCCCGATGCGAATGTGGATGCCGAAACCCTCGCCGCGACCGAGGACGCACCGGAGGAGCGGTTGATTGGGCTCTGGCGGTCCGACGCCTGCGGTAGTCGCACCTTCGCGCGTGTGATCAGGCTCGACGACGGAGGTGATCTCCGCGCGGCAGACCGGGTCGCGCCGTGCCCGGCGCGGCAGGACTGTCCGTTCCGGGGCATCTACGACCGGTCGGGGAAATGGGCGCTCGACGACGACCGCATCGTCCTCGACGTCGAGTCGGGGATCTCGGCGAGCCCTCGACCGGCGTTCCCACGAGACTTGGAGCTCTTCGCCGGGGTACCGGTGGAGCGGGCCGAAAATGGCGCGGTTTGCGTCTACCGACGGGTGAGCGAAGACGCGTCGTAGAGGTCCCGAGCCTGGGGAGCGCGAACCCGTTCGCCCCGCGCCTTGACCTCCTGCCACAGATCGCCGTACGCCCACACCGCGAGGAGCACGATGATGCCGTCGTAGGGCATGCGAAGGCGCGCCTCGCCGAAGAAGATCGCCGCGACGGCGAAGAGGGCGAAGATGTGGGCGCTCAGCGTGAGCGCGAGCGCGTGGCGACGCCTCAACGAGGCGAGGAGGGCGAGCACGAGGCCGGGGACGAGGACGATCGGGTGGGCGATCGACGTGGCCATGGCGATGGGGCCCTTGGTGGGCCACGGGACGTTGTAGGCCCAGAGCAAGAACACATGGCTGAGGCTGTACTTCACCTGCCGCCACGGCCCGGTCTCGGCGACGCAACGCTTGGCGAGCGCGCGGGCGGGGGCTTGTTCCCAGAGCTTGCCGTCGAACGAGAGCTCGGGCGTGATCGCGGGGTCGAGGGCGGGGATCGGATCGACCCCGCTCTGCTCGCGAAACCGCCACAACCGGAGAAAGCTCGGTGGACGGAACGTGCTGTTGTCCGATCTCGCCGCGATCAGCGTGTGGGCGTGGCATCGACCGAGGGCCAGGTTGAAAGCGCCGTTCGTCGAGACGAGCCCGCGCTCGCCTGTGTGGTAGCGAATGCGCTCGGCCGAGAAGCCGAGCACGAGCGCGATGGGGAGAGCGACCGCGACCGCGCTCTTCCACGAGAGCCCTTTGAGCTCGCGACGCCGCCAGAGAAACGCGATCGCGAGGAACACGACCGAGACGAGCAGCTGAGGTCTCAGCGTGGTGCCGAGGGCGATCGCGACGCCGACGCCGAGCGCGTCATGCCACCGGCCGCGCTTGGCGAGGCGCAGGCCGAACCACGCCGCGGCTGCGATCGCGCACGTCGTCGGCGTCTCGCTGAGCGCGAAGCCGGTGTGGGCGACCCACGGAGGGTAGAGCGCGAGGACCAGACCGACGACGAGGACCGCGCGGGGCCGATCACCGATCAGCTCCTCGGCCGACAAGAGCGAGAACACCACGGCCGCCGTCCCGAAGAGCGCCCACACGAGGCCGACCGACCACTCGGCGCCGCCGAACGCGCCGAGCACGGCGGCGAGGAGAAAGTGCGCTCGGAGATGTGTATAAGAGACAGGAAAGTGCGTGCCGTAGGGAAAGAACGTGACCGCGGGGTCGGCGCTGAAGTCGCCCGCCAAGAGATCCTGCGCGCGGAAGATGTAGCCGGCCGCGTCGCTCTTCACGAAGCTGAAGGGCGGGTGGATGACGAGGGCCAGGACCAGGCGCGCCGCGAGCGCGACGGCGCCGACCGCGACGAGCCGCCGCCGCGCCGTCACAGATCCATGCCGAGCTCGCGCGCGCCGTCGCTGCCGGTGCCGAGCAGATCGACGCCGTGCTTGGCGAAGCGCCGCGCCGCGAGGATCGATTTCTTGTCGCCGTTGTTCGCCGCCCAGGTCGCGTGCTCGACGAGGAACGCGAGCTCGGTCGCGCGGCCGAGCGTCATGGCGAACCGCCGCGCGCCAGCCTCGACCTCGGCCGGCGCTTTGGCGTACGTCTGCTCGAGCCACGACGCGGCGCGCTCGGCGGTGCTGCGGGCGAGGCGCGCCTCGTCGGCGAGATCGGCGTGGCAGCCCTCGGTCGCGGCGCGAATCTCTTCGAGGAGAGGCGCGAGCGCGCCCTCTTTGGCGATCGCGCGCAGAGCGTCGAGCGAGAGCACGTTGGTCGTGCCCTCCCAGATGCTGAGCACCTGCGCGTCACGGAGCAGGCGCGGCAGGCCGGTGTCCTCGACGTAGCCCGCGCCGCCGAAGCACTCGATCGCCTCGCTGACGATGCTCACGCCCTGCTTGCCGGTGGTGAGCTTCATGAGCGGTGTGTAGAGCCTGAGCGCGGCCTGCTCGCGCGGCGTGATGGTCTTGCTCTCGACCTTGCCGAGGAGGTGGACGACGCGGAACGTGAACACGAACGCGGCCTCGAGCTCGGCTTGCATCCCGGCCAGGGTGTCGACGTGGAGCGGCTTGTCGGCGAGCGGCGCGCCGAACTGCACGCGCTTCTTCGCGTAGTCGCGGGCGAGGGCGATGCCGCGGCGCATCCCCGCGAGCGCGCCGATCGCGTTCCACGTGCGCGTCACGTTGAGCATGGGCGAGATGTTCTTGATGCCGTCGGTGAGCCCGGCGACTGGCGTCGCGAGGGCGCCGTCGAGCGTCAGCTCGGCCGTCGGCACCTTGCGCGTGCCGAGCTTGTCCTTGAGGCGGTTGATCGTGATGCCGTTCATCTTGCCGGACGCGTCGCGCGTCTCGACGAAGAAGAGCGCGAGGCCCTTGCCCCCGGCGGGGTTGCCCTCGGGTCGGCCGAGCGTGAGCGCCATCTGCGACGTGGTCGCGCTGGTGAACCACTTCGTGCCGTAGAGCCGGTAGCGCCCGCTGCCGTCGTCGGCGGGGCGCGCGACCGTCTCGGAGAGCCCCACGTCGGAGCCCCCGGTGCGCTCGGCCATCCATTGGCCGCTCGTCCACGCCTGCTCCGGATCGCGGCTCGTCAGCCGCGGGAGCGCCCGCTCGGCGGCGGCGCCGCCGAAGCTCGAGAGCGTGGCGGCCGCGCCGTCGGTCATCGCCAGCGGGCAGGTGTAGACGTCGCTCGACGCGTCGAACAGATACACGAGCCCGAACTGCAGGACCCGCGAGAGATCGCCTAGCTCGCGCTCGTACGCGGTCGCGACGAGGCCTCGCTCGGCGGCGACGACCTGGCACCGTTGCCAGAGGGGCGAGACCTCGATCGCGTCGATGCGGTTGCCCCACGGGTCCCACTGCACGAGGCGCGGCTCGTTCAGCCGGTCGGCCTGCTGCAGGCGGTAGAGCTCGCCGCCCGCCAGCTCACCCATCTCGGAGAGCTCGCGCTCGACCCGCTTGCGCGCGTCGCCGGTGAAGAGCCGCGCCACGAGGCCTCGCAGGAGCCGGTCCTCTTCGAACTGGTTGCCGAGGGCGGGCGGGGTCTGGAAAAACGCCATGAGCCGGTTCTCGCACCGCCCGAGCCTCGCGAAAAGCGCCGAAAGCAAAGAGTCATGCGGTTCTTGACTTATCCGATGCAAGAATTATGACCTGGCTCGGATCCATGAAGCTCACGAGCAAAGGCCGCTACGGCGTTCGCGCGCTCTTCTGGATCGCCTACCACCATGGCGGGCGGCCCACGCGGCAAGGAGGGCGGCTACCAGCTCGCGCGCCACCCGTCGCTCATCACGATCGGTGACGTGGTGCGCGCGCTCGAGGGGGCCACCGTGGTGCTCTCGCGTGACGGCGATCACGGCGAGCGCGATCCGATCCAGGGCGTGTTCGGCGACTTGGCGCGCGACATCGAGCGGTGCTTCGACGCCGTCACGATCGCCGAGGTGTGCAGCCGCGGCGAGCGGCTCGGCCTGGCGCGTAAGGGCGAGTTGCCGGGGCCCGAGTATGCGATCTGATCTCCCCCCGCTGCCCGCGCGGCACGACGTCGTGCGCTCGCTCGTCGATCTCG
>CALKVR010000614.1 GCA_938004815.1 uncultured Polyangiaceae bacterium
GCTGCCCTTCGGGTCGTGCGGCACCGCCTCGCCGCCGGCCGCACAGCCGACGAAGATGGCCCCGAGCGTCGTCGCAAGAAGAATGGTTCGCGCGATCATGATGACCTCACTGGCAAACACCGAGCAGCCCGGGGGTTTCGATCACGCACGCCGACCCCGAGCAGTCGGCCGTCGTCGCGCAAAGGCTCCCGGGCGCGCCGTCGCTGCACGAGCCGGTGTCGCTCAGGCTCGCGTAGACGCAGGCGAAGCCGCTGGGGCAGTGTTCGACGCCCAGGCACATGCCCGGCACGCAGAACGCGTCCTTGTCGGAGAAGATCCCGGCGGTGCAGAGCGCCCCACGCGTGCCGACCGGGCAGATCAGGTCGGGGCCGCAGGGCGGGAACGTGTAGCACTGCCGCGCTTCGACCATGGTGCCGTTGACCTCGACCTGCGCCATGCAGAGCTCGCTCTTCGGGCAACCATCGGCGTCGCTGAACGGGTTGGGGCCGCAAGGCGTGCCGGTCTGGGTGCCGCACATGCCGTTCACGCACGCCTGGGTGTCGGCGCAGGCTACCTCCGGGCACGACGCCGATTCGACAGGCTGACAGACCTGTCCTGCTTCGAGCGCGCAGTACTCGGTCGCTTCGCAGCCGCTGTCGGAGTTGCAACCCTTGGCGCAGGCTCCGTTGCGGCACGCCCATCCGGGCTTGCAGGGGTCGGTCGCCGAGCAGCCCTCGGCGGCGGGCGGCTCGGCGGCGTCGCCCCCCGAACCGCCGGCGCCGAGCGGTCCCTCATCGATCCCTGCGCCCTCCGCGCACGCGAAGAGGCCGACGAGGCCCCACGCGGCCCAACCTCGACCCGGCGACGTCGTGCTCATGTCGCCACGAGTACCCCGCACCGGATCGACACGGCACTTACTGCGCCTTACTTGCGCTGTCGGCTCGCGGGCGGCGATGCCGCGGATCCCAAAGGCAATTTTGCCCGGCCCACCAGGCGCAAACCACCTTGTCTTACATTGTCCTCATTGCGAATTTCGCGCAACAAAGGTAAGGCCGCGCTCCCAGCACCAGCCGCAGCGCCCAATGGCGCGCGCGCACGCAGTCACAGGAGAACGTTGCCACCATGGTCATCGCCCGCCTTGCCGGGTTCGTCAGACGAGCCTGGCCCTTGTTCCTGCTTCTCTCGTTGCTCGGCATCCCGAGCATCGCCTTCGCCGACAAGGACGGTGGGGGGCACCAGATCGGTGGAGAAGCCAACCTGCAGCTCCCCAACCTGAGCTCGGTGACGATGCTCGGCATGGACGGCCGCTCGTTGCTCATGGGCGGCCTCGTCGTCTGCGCCCTCGGCCTCGCCTTCGGTCTCGTCATCTTCTCGCGCCTCCGGAACCTCCCGGTGCACCAGTCGATGAAAGACATCAGCGAGCTCATCTACGTCACCTGCAAGACGTACCTGGTGACGCAGGGCAAGTTCATCATGCTGCTCTGGGTCTTCATCAGCGCGGTCATGATGGCCTACTACGGCTACTTCGCCGGGTTCCCCATCAGCAAGCTGCTGCTCATCCTCTTCTTCTCGCTCGTCGGTATCGCCGGCAGCTACTTCGTGGCTTGGTTCGGCATCCGCGTGAACACGTTCGCCAACTCGCGAACCGCGTTCGCCAGCCTCGAGGGCAAGGGTCTGCCGGTCTACGCCATCCCCCTGAGCGCCGGCATGAGCATCGGCATGCTCCTCATCAGCGTCGAGCTCTTCCTCATGCTGATGATCATGCTGTTCTTCCCCGACGTCGCGGGTCCGTGCTTCATGGGCTTCGCCATCGGCGAGTCGCTCGGCGCCTCCGCGCTCCGCATCGCCGGCGGCATCTTCACGAAGATCGCCGACATCGGCTCGGACCTCATGAAGATCGTCTTCAAGATCAAGGAAGACGACGCGCGTAACCCCGGCGTCATCGCCGACTGCGTCGGCGACAACGCGGGCGACTCGGTTGGCCCCTCGGCCGACGGCTTCGAGACCTACGGCGTCACCGGCGTCGCGCTCATCACGTTCATCCTCTTGGCGGTCGACCCGGCCTTCCAGGTCCAGCTGCTCATCTGGATTTTCGTGATCCGCATCGTGATGGTCATGGCGTCGGGCATCTCGTACCTGATCAACGAGGCCATCTCGAAGGGCCGCTACGCCGGGCAGTTCAAGTTCAACTTCGAGGCGCCCCTCACCGTCCTCGTGTGGCTGACGTCGATCATCAGCGTCGTGCTCACGTTCGTCGTGAGCTACATGCTCATCCCGACGCTCGGCAACGGCACGTACTGGTGGAAGTTCAGCGCCATCATCTCGTGTGGAACGCTGGCCGGCGCCATCATCCCCGAGCTGGTGAAGGTCTTCACCTCGACCGAGAGCGGGCATGTGCGTGAGGTCGTGACCTCCTCGAAGGAGGGCGGCGCGTCGCTCAACATCCTGGCCGGGCTCACCGCCGGCAACTTCTCCGGCTACTGGCTGGGCATGACGTTCATCGTCCTGATGGGCGGCGCCTACTACGTGACCGGCATCGGCGTCCCGGCCGGCGCCGAGGGCGTGGCCAAGTTCGTCCCCGAGGCGATCGGCACGATCATGAACCTCGGGCCTGCGAACGCGCCGATCGACGTCTCGCCGGTCTTCGCCTTCGGCCTCGTGGCCTTCGGCTTCCTGGGCATGGGCCCGGTCACCATCGCGGTCGACTCCTATGGTCC
>CALKVR010000615.1 GCA_938004815.1 uncultured Polyangiaceae bacterium
GATCGTGCAGGCCCCTTGCGAACAGAAGGCGAGCCACAACTTCCGCGCGTACGGCTACTCGGACGGCAGCCAGCGCCTCGTCAACCGTGCGAGCGGCAAGTGCATCGACGTCGCCGGAGGCAGCGTCGCCGACGCCGCCGAGCTCGTGCAGTGGGATTGCCACGGCGGCGAGAACCAGCGCTTCTTTTTGAAGTAGAGCGAGAGCTAACCGCGCTCGCGCCCGGGCGCGAACGACCAGAAGTGATGCACGCCGTGCATCGTCGAATCACGGCTCGCGCGCCCGCTCGGCCGGCTGGCGCCCTTCTGGAACCAGACGAACGGGTACGTACCGGTGACGCCGGGGGTGGTGGGCTCGGGGGCGGCGAGGATCTCGCGCGCCGCGCGTACGCAGAGGTTGCCGAAGGTGATCTCGCCGGGGTGCGTGATGGTGGCGAGAGCGGTGCGAAACTTCCGGTAGCGCGGGCCGTCGGCCGAGACGAACTCGTCGCCGTGGGTGGCGATGCTCTCGAGCGTCGCGCCGGTGCCGAACCAGCGGCGGTCGGGCCGGCCGTACGTCGTCTGCACGTGGAGGTAGCGGTTTCGGAGCGTCCAGCCGACGGCGTACATCTCGGTCGTGGGCGCCTCGCCGGTCGCGACGCCGGCCTCGGCGTAGATGATGGCCGCCATCACGCTCTCGTTCTCGTCAGCCGGCTCTTCGATCGCCATGGTCTCCTCGCGCGGTCACGGCACGCCGCAAGCATTGCAAGAAGCCGGCCCCTGTTCGGGGGCGCTGGTGCGCACTTTCATGACTCCGGCACGCCCCCCCACCCCCCGCGTTGTGAGATCGCTGCACACGAAGCGCAGCTGGGCTTTGGCTCGCCGGGGGACGCCATGACCTCGCGAGCCGGCTGGATCAACATGCACCCACCTCCCGGCACGGCAACGCCGATGCTTGGACACGCGACCCGTGTAACCTCTCTCTTGGCGCTCCCGATGGAAGTGCACTGCCTGCTACAGCTTCCCGCGACCGCGTTCCGGTGGCGGTTCGCATCCGGTGCGTGGCGCCTCACGGTCGTGACCAAGGCGACCTTCGACCTCCTGCCGATGAAGGCGGCGCGGTCGGGGCATCAGGAGCCGGTCCAGCCGAACGACCAGCACCACAACGACAGCGCGAGCAACAGTCTCCGTATCGGCTCCGACCTCGCGCCCTACAAGCCGCGAACGGACATCGTGGTGGTGGGGTCGGCGTACGCGCCACAGGGTCGCCCGACCCGCCAGCTCACCGCGCGCGTCGTCCTCGGTGACTGCGAGAAGGTCGTCGAGGTCGTGGCCGATCGTTCGGTCGGCGTCGACGGCACGGTCCACGAGGGCCAGGCGTTCAAGTCGATGCCCCTCACCTACGAGCGCGCCGCCGGCGGCCCCGACAGCTGGAACCCGGTGGGCCTGTCGTCGCGCTCGCGCGATTCGAACGGCCGGGTGCGGCTGCCGAACCTGTTGCCGCCCGGTTCGACGAGCGACACGATCGAAGCACCGCCGATCGGGCTCGGGCCCATCGCGCCCTCGTGGCCGATCCGCATGGACTGGTTGGGCGCGCACGCGACACGTTGGACCCACGGCGTGTACGGCGAAGACCTGGTCGTTCCCGACGATCTCGACCTCCGATACTTCAACATCGCGCCGCTCGATCAGCAGCTCAGCACGCCCGTCGCGGCGGGCGCTCACCTGCTCTTCGACTGCCTGACGGCCTCCGGGTCGCGGCTGTCGACCTACCTGCCGGACCTCAGCCCGTACGCGGTCGCGACGCTCGGCACCCGCCAAGAAAAGCTGCCGATGACCGCCGACACGTTCGTCGTCGACTCGGACCGCGCGACCTGCACCATCACCTACCGCGCCGTGTTCCCGTTGCAAGGGCCGCACGAGCAAGTGAGCGTCGCCATCATCGACGGCAGCGGCTCACACGCCCCGGCGATGCGGGGGGCGCACATCGAGGACGAGATGTCCAAGGCGCCCGACCTCCAGACGATGACGGGCAGCGCCGCGGTCGACGGGCCGACGATGCCGTTCTCGAAGCGGTCGCTCGACAAGGTCGTGATCCGGCCGCCGGGCGACAGCGCGTTGCCGTTCAGTCAATCGGCGCCACAACCCGCGACGGCGCAGCGGTCCGCGCCGCCCCAAGCGCCTCCTCCGCCTCCGTCCTCATCCGGAGGCGCGAGGCCGCTCATGCAGCTCGGCAACATGGGCGCAGCGCCGTCGTTCCAGACGGTGGAGGTCCCGCTCGGCATGGGTGTTCCGCAAGGCCCGCGGCCCGTTCCGCCCGCGCCGCCTCCGCCCCCGTCGGTGCCGAGCCCGCTCGCGGGCCTCGCACCGCCGCCGCTCGCGCCGCCGCCGCTCGCACCGCCTCCCGTCTCATCGC
>CALKVR010000616.1 GCA_938004815.1 uncultured Polyangiaceae bacterium
TTTCACTGACATGGCGTGACTCCGGGGCGGAAATCCCCCTCCCTCTCCCCCGGCTTTGCAGCTCAAGTCCCGGTGACACCAAAAGCCGACGAGCTGCACCAAAACCCATACACCCAAGCCCTTGCAAGGGGTGAGGGGGCGATGGTACTTCTTGGGGCGTGAGCGTCGTCGAGCGGCTCGTTCAAGAGGCACGAGAGAAGCAGCGCCGAGCCGAGCGTAAGGAAGCGGCTCGAAAGGCTGTGCTTGCCCTGGCCGCTGACGATCGCCGCGAGCTGGTTGCTGAGATGATCCTCCTCATCGAGGAGGAAGAGCGCCGTGCCGGGGTTCCTGCTGCAACCGCCCTGACGACGAACGGCGCATCTGGCAACGGTGCGAACGGGCATGCGGTCGTCACGCCATTCGAGAAGCCGCAGAGCTTCACCGACAAGGCCGAGGCCTTCGTCCTCGCTCGTCCTCAAGGCGCGAAGACGAGGGAGGTCGCGGACGGCATCGGACAAGACGTGTCGAGCGTGGATGGCTCGCTCCGTCTTGCGATGAAGCGAGGTCGCATCGCACGCGTTGGTAAGCTGTGGGTGCCTGTTTCGTCGCTGAAGAAGACGAACGGAGCCTCTGCGCCCCAGCAGACGCGAACGACGATCCGTGACCTCATCAACCAGGTCTTCGCCAGCAACGGCAACACTCCCATCGGCGCCGCAGCGTTGTACGAGGCCCTCCGTGCGCTCAAGCCGGACATCAACCGCTCCAGCGTGGACGGCGAGATGAACCGGATGCGCAAGGACAACCTGCTCGTCCAGGTCGGCGTCGGGCCGAATGCAGGCGGCCTCTACAAGCTCAACAAGGAGGCCAGCACTCGGCCGAACTGAACTCGACCCCATGGACGACGAAAGCCTGGCTGGGCAGCCAGGCTTTCGTTCACGTTCGGGCAGCGGGAAGCAGCTCAAACGCCATCCTTCGTAGGGGACGTGGCGTGAGACAAGCACGGTCCGCTGCCCGGGCGCAACGCATTTCTGCGCTCGGAGGTTCTAGCGACGAATACCTAAGCTTTCTCAAGCTTTTGCACTTCACGGAGTCCGAGGCTCAACAGCCAGGACGATACGCCGAGGCCTACCCCCGTGGCCGCATCGGTGAGAGCCTTCTTTTGCTCGGCCGAGACGCGGACACGGATTACCTCGTCTTTCCGGAGCTCTGCGGGCTTCCGGCGTTTCTTCGGGCTGGGCATGACGTGGACCTACTGTAGACACATTGGGTCGAACAGACAACGTCCCTCTACACCAAAACTCTGGTGAGCGGGTCTTGCTCTGAAGCCTAATGTGTCTACATTAGGTCTCGTCATGGACATCGGAGCGATCGACTTTCGCGCACAACGTGGCCTCGCGATCGTGGAGGGCAAGGGCAAGCACATCCGCCCTGTTCTCGAAGGGAAGTACCTCGTTCCGTCGCAGAGCCGGAACGCTGGCAGCTACTTCGTGGACGCGGCGGCGGGTTCCTGCACGTGCCCCGACCACGAGGAAACGGGCAAGCGCTGCAAGCACATCTGGGCCGTCCTCATCGTTCGCCACGAGGTGACGCTGCCGGACGGATCGAGCGTCGTGACCGAGGAGAAGCGTGTCTACAGCCAGCACTGGCCTGCGTATCGGAGGGCTCGCATGACCGAGAAGGGCATGTTCGAGAAGATCCTCCGCGCCCTGTGCAACGGCATCAAGCAGCCGGAGTACAAGGGCAACGGGCGCCCGGCGCTTCCGCTCTCGGACGTGATCTTCGCGGCCGGATTGAAGACGTACACGCTCTTCTCCGGTGACCGGGCCACGAGTGACATCGTCGCCTGCAAGGAGCGCGGGCTGCTCGACGTGGCGCCGCACCCGAACACGATCTTCCGGATCCTCCGCATGCCGGAGACGTTGCCCGTCCTTCGGGCGCTCATCAACGAGAGCGCCCGTCCGCTTCGCATGTTCGAGACGCACGCTGCGATCGACGCGACGGGCGTCAGCACCAAGAACTACGTCCGCTGGTTCGACGCCAAGTGGGGCAAGGAGAAGCGAGAGCAGAAGTGGATCAAGCTCCACATGATGATCGGCGTCCGCACGCAGATCATCACGGCGGCGAAGGTCACCGAGGGCAACAAGAACGACTCGCCCTACCTCCCCGAGCTTCTTGAGGAGACCGCCGCGAACTTCGACCTGAAGACGGTTGCAGCCGACATGGGCTACCTCTCGCGCTCGAACCTCGGTGCGATCGTGAAGCTCGGCGCCGAGCCTCGCATCCCGTTCAAGGTCAACTCCGTCGAGAACGACGACGAGCTGTCGAACCGCATGCTCGCGTTCTACACATTCAACCGTCCGCGCTTCGACGCCGAGTATCACCGTCGAAGTCTGACCGAGACCACGTTCTCCTCGATCAAGCGAGTCCTCGGCGGCGCCGTCCGGGCGAAGTCGCTCGAAGGGCAGTTCGCCGAGGTCTACCTGAAGTGTCTCGGCCACAACATCCGCGTGCTCGTGCAGTCGATCCACGAGCTTGGGATCGCCCCGCAGTTCTGGGGAGAGGAAGAGAGCGCCGCCTGATGGTACGGGCTCGTGCCGAACGATCCGATCTGACGAAGGAGGAGCAAGCCCGTGTTCGCACTGCGCTCCGCTTCCTGCATACCCGCTTCCAGGGCTGGGAGCCGCTGGCGAAGGCGCTCCGGGTTCGGCACGACAGCCTTGGGGTCGTCGCTCGCGGGGGCGCCGTCACGGCGAGCTTGACGTTCCGCGTCGCTCGCCTGGTGAGCGTCGGGATCGACGACCTCCTTACGGGGAAGTACCCCCACCCCAGCGCGTGTCCGCACTGCGGCCACGTGCCCGACGACCCCGCCACGTGAATCGTTCTCGGCGTGTGACGGTCCCCATCGACAGCCGGACCTCGGGTTCATACGATGCGTTCAACTGGGGTAACCGTTTGTTTGGAGGCGATGATGGCGACCGTAAACTGTCCGAAGTGCAAGACCTGCTTCGATCCGGCTAACTACCTCGTGAAAGGCGGTGGGGCAGCCGCAGGCGCAGCGTCTGGGGCATGGATCGGGTCGGGCCTCGGCATCGCGGGCGGACCGCTCGGGGCCATCGCTGGAACGATCCCGGGCGCGATCGTCGGCGGGGCGCTTGGCTACCTCGGAATCAGCAAGTTCGCCCGGTGCCCGAACGGAACGTGCAACAAGGTCTTTACGGTCTGAGTACGCCGTGAAGACCGCAGAGGAACTCGTTGCCGGTGACGTCGTCGTGGCCATCCGAGACATCGTCGAGCCGGGGCTCATCTTCAAGACCGTGCACGCACCGAAGGGAACTCCCGGCGTCGTCGTCCACCACAAGAAGGCTGGGTGGTTCAACGACGCGGTGCTGCTCGTGGCGTTCAGAAACGGCGCGAAGGTGGACGTGCCGTACGACGCCGTCCTTGGTTTCTCGGTAGACGACTGAGGCTACGGACGAGGGGAGGAAGTGGCGGATGAAACAATCGAAGCGAACCGACGTGCAGAAGGTGGTGGCCCTGGTTGCATTCGGCGCGGTTGCGGCCATCGCAGCGTCGCCGTCAGCTCGTGCGGCGGACCCCGAACCTCTCAAGGACCAGCAACAGTGTGAGCAGACCTGCCTGCGCTGCGCAGGGGACTGCGATCGAAAGTCCGGTGCTGCACGTGACCAGTGTCGCGCCTCCTGTCACGCAACCGGGGCGAGTTGCTGCGAGAGCCTCGGCATGAAGAAGAGTGCCAGCGGCTGCTTCTGCGTTTGATCTGACCTCGCCGAGCTTGACGTAAGACACCTGCTTCAGCGGGAGGAATGAGGCCGAGATGCAGCACCTGAACCTGGGCAGTAAGAAGATCCTCTGTACCAAGTGCCGCAAGGTCATCGTCGAGCAAGGGGTGAACACGAACATCTACGTGTGCACGAAGTGTTCGAGTCCGTTTTGCGGCAACTCGTGTGGACAATCTCGGTGCACGGTTTGCCGAGATTCGGCTCCGACCGAGAAGCGCCACGTCCACGGCTGAGCGCGTGGTGAGCAAAAGCACCGTCATCGGGCACGTGAACCCACAGCAGCAGAAGGTCATCCGTCGAGTCGGGCCGAGCCCGGCAAGAGAAGGGCGCTACACCTTCGAGCTGGAATGCCTTCGCAAGCGTGACGACGGGACGGTCTGCGGCTACCGCTACGGCGCGAACGACTTCGACATCGATGGCGCAGGGGCTGGCCGAGGACGAAAGTGCCCAGCGTGCCAGGGCGGAACCGCTGGCGATCCGATCCCGGGCGACGACGGCGCGGAGCACGACGACGAGTACGACGATTTCGGCGATCCGGTCGGCAACGTCGCGTTCGAGATGGACTACGCCGCTGCGCTTGAGCGGTCCGCCTCGTCGCTCACCACGTTGCAGACGGACCTACTCGCCGCATTGATCGCGGCGCCGGGCAACGAACTCTCCGGCGGGCAGATCGCACGGTTGCTCGGCCTCGCCCATCATGCCGGGCTGAACAGCGCGATCGTCGGTCTCGCGAAGACCTTGACGAGATCGGTCGGCGTCGAGCCACCAAAGAGGGCCGACGGTACCCCACGCTGGTGGCACGTCGTTGCAGAGGGGCGGCATGGAGACGACCGCTTCCTGTGGCGACTCCGCCCCGCGCTTCGGGACGCGGCGATCTTGGCCGGGTTCGGAGCGGCTACGGACGCGGCGTTCCCGGAGGAGAGCGCTGCCATCCCGCTCTTCGAGGGGGCGCTGAAGACGGTTCGGGTGAACGCGTACGAGCGGAACCCCGTGGCCAGACGGCGCTGCATCGAGCACCACGGAACGGCGTGCGCCGTGTGCGGGCAGAAGCTCAGCGACATCTACGGGCCCATTGCCGACGGGGTGATCCACGTCCACCACCTTCGTCCGCTCTCCGACTGCGGCGGCCGGGACTACCAGGT
>CALKVR010000617.1 GCA_938004815.1 uncultured Polyangiaceae bacterium
GCACGTCACCGGCTCGCACATCGTCCTGGACGAGGTCGTGCACTTTGCGAGTGACAGTGCTGTCATTACTGACGACGCGAGCGTCGCGCTCCTTTCGCGCGTCGCCGAGTTCTTGGTGGCGCACCCCGAGTACGCGTGCATCCAGGTTGCCGGGCACGCGGACCGCTCGGGCACCGACGACTACAACCTGAAGCTCTCCACTGCCCGCGCCCTCTCGGTGCGCGACGCCCTCGTTCGCAAGGGCGTCCCGGTGGCGCGGTTCCGTGTCGCCGCGTTCGGCAACAACCGCCCGCGCGAGCAGGGCAACGACCGAGACGCGCAGGCGGAGAACCGCCGCGTCGAGTTCGAGATCCTCGAGCGAGCCAAGAAGGAGCCGAAGTGAGAGCGCAGATCGCGATCGTCCTCGCGCTCGCGGCGAGCCCCGCCTGCGACGCGTTCCTGGTGGGTGGCGAGTGCCTCGAGGGCTGGGTGGAAAAGGACGGTGCCTGCATCGTCGACAGCTCCCAGGCCGGAGCAGGCGGCGCCGGAGGCGCGCTCTCTGGCGCCGGAGGCTCGGCGTCGCAGGGCGGCGGCGGGGGATCGGTCGGAGGCGGCGTGCCATCGACGAGCTCTGCGGGCGGTGGCGGGACGGGCTGCGGCGATCTGCAGGCGTGCGGCACCTCGTGCGTCGACGTCGAGAGCGACCCGTACCACTGCGGCGGGTGCTTCGTCGCCTGCGCGACGGGGATCTGCGACAGCGGCTCGTGCGTGGGTGGGCCCGCCGGCCACGTGGTCGCCGTCGGCGTCGACTTCCGGACTGCGTCCCAGGGCAGCCCGGTCGCGCGCATCCTCGGCAACGCGGTGTTCTTGCACGCTGGAAACCCGCTGCGCATCGCGGGTATCGCGCCCTCCAAGTCCGCAGGGCCGCCGGCCTATCTGAAAGATCTGGTCGTGTCCGAGGCGACGCTCCGCAACCGCGCATACTCGTACGCGCACGTCCCTTCGGCCGACCTGCCGGCGCGGATGGGCGCCGGCGAGATCGACGTGCTCGTCGTCCTCGGCAGCGCGCTCGGCAAGGCGAGCGAGGTCCCGCAAGTGGCCGCCGACCTGGCCGGTCTCTTGCCGGCGTTCTTCGATGGCGGCGGCATCGTCGTGGCGATACCGACGCGGTCGACCATGACGCTGACGCGGACGTTCCTCGAAGGGTCGGGCCTCTTGCCCGAGCTGGAGATGACCCACGCAACCGGCGGGGAGCTGGTCGTCGCACAGTGGACGGATGCGCTGTCGGTGGGGCTCGTCTCGCCGCTCCCGCTGCTCGGCGAGCCGGTCGCGATCGCGCCTGCGGACGCGAACGCGGTGACCGTCCTCACGAGCGCGACGGGCGAGCCGGTCGCGCTCCACCGCGCCATCGTCGGAAACTGACGAAAGCGATCTTTCGCCTTTTCGTTACGCACGGCGCCACCCACCCGGACTAGGCTCCGCGGCCTATGGCCGCCGGATCCGCCCAGGGCTCACCGATCGAGCACCCGTTCGAGTTTCGCCTGAGGCGCTTCTGGAACTGGTTCCCCATGGGGCTCACGTACGCCTTCCTCTACATGGGGCGGTACAACCTCACCGTCGCGCAGACGTCGCTGGGCAAGACCCAGCTCATGACGAAAGAGGACTTCGGCCTCATCTTCGCGGCCGGCACCGTCGTCTACGCGTTCGCCTTCCTCTTCAACGGGCCGCTCGTCGATCGCATCGGCGGTCGCAAGGGCATCCTCCTCGCGGCCTTCGGCGCGGCGGCGGCGAACCTGGGCATGGGCTTCTATCTCCGCAGCGTCCTCTCCGGCGGCGCGGGCGGGGGCGGTGAGGCGTCGATCGCGCTGGTGTTCAGCGTCCTCTACGCCGCGAACATGTATTTCCAGAGCTTCGGCGCGGTGTCGATCGTCAAGGTCAACGCGCACTGGTTCCATGTGCGCGAGCGCGGGGGCTTCTCGGGGATCTTCGGCACGATGATCTCGAGCGGTATCTTTCTCGCGTTCACGGTGAACGGCTGGCTCATCGATTTTACCGCGAAGCAGTGGGGCGACCGTACGCAGTGGATCGTGTTCGTGGCGCCGGCGGCGCTCTTGGCGGTGTTCGGCGTCGTCGAGCTTCTTCTCCTCCGTGACAGCCCCGGGCAAGCCGGTCTCAAGGACTTCGACACCGGTGACGCGTCGAGCGGGGACACGAGCGACAAGCCGGTGCCGACGATGGAGATCTTCCGGCGGCTCTTCACGAACCCGATCATCATGACGGTCGCGTTCATCGAGTTCTGCACCGGCGTGCTCCGCAACGGCGTGATGCACTGGTTCCCGATCTACGTGAAAGAGGTGTGGGTGCTGCCCAAGGAGCACCCGCTCGTCCAGGGGTCGTGGGGCAACATCTATTTGATCCTGGGGATGTTCGCGGTCGCGGCGGTGTCGTTCATCCTGTCGCGGCAGGTCACGGGCACGCGCCGCGGCTACCTCATCATCTTCGGGTCGCTCGCCTTCCTGGCGCCCTTCCTCCAGGGCGGCTGGGGCGGCCTCCTCATGGTGGCCGGCATCGTGGGCGGCAACGTCGCCGGCTGGGTGAGCGATCTCTTCTTCCAGAGCCGGCGCGGCCCGGCCGCCGCCGGGCTCTACGGGTTCCTCGTCCTCTGCACCGCGGGCATGTACTTCTTCTTGGGCGAGCCAGGCACCGAGGTCTCGACCGTCGCCTCGCCCGACAAGAGCAAGCCGGTCCCCGAGGCGACGGCGCGCCTGGAGCAAGGCGACAAGATCGTCACGATCGCCGGGCAGAGCGTCAGCAAGTGGTCCGACGTCACGAAGGCCGTCGCGTGCTGGCCAGCTGCCTGCGACGGCTCCGGCTGGGACGCCGAAGCGTGCAAGTGCTCGAAGAAGATCCCGCAGTCTCCCGACCCGGAGAAGAAGACGATCCCCGCGACCGTGGAGCGTGGCGGGCAGACGATGGACCTCGAGCTCGTCGACCCGAAGGCCAAGATGCAGGCCGGCGACAAGCGCTTGCTCGGGGCGAGCCCCGTCCTGCCGGTCAGCCCATTCATCCTCGGCGCCATCGTGTTCCTCATCAGCCTGTGCGTGATCGGCACGCACGGCCTCTTGTCGGGCACGGCCACGATGGACTTCGGCGGTCGCAAGGCGGCCGCGACCGCGGTCGGCGTGATCGACGGCTTCGTCTACCTCGGCACGGCCGTGCAGAGCATCTCGCTCGGGTACATCTCGTCGACGAACTGGGCGTGGTGGCCGCCGTTCTTGATGCCGTTCGGGTTCGTCGGGTTCCTGCTCTGCCTGCGGATCTGGAACGCCAAGGCGGGCAAGGGCGGCCACTGACCTTTGGATCTCCCCCCTTCACGACGTGAGGGGGCCGGGGGGGTGAAATCGCAGCCGTGAGGTTGCCAGCGAGAGAACGGGCGCGGGGCTCTTGAACACTGTTACACTCGCGTCACCGTGCTGTTCCGTAACCGCCTTGCTTTCGCCCTCACTCTCGCGTTCACCAGCACCGGGCTCGCTGCCTGCTCGGGGTGCGACGACGACGAGACCGAGACCCAGCCCCCGCCCGATCCGACGTGTGACCTCGAGGCGCTGAAGTTCGCGACGGGCAGCGCCGACGGTCACGCCGATCCGTTCGGGGCCAAGGCGGCCGGCCAGGCGCGCGCCGGTCGCATCCGGGCCGCGGACTTGCCCCAACCGGCGCACGGCAAGTTCAAGATCGAGGACGGCGACTTCGTCCTCGCGAACGACAGGGTCGCGATCGTGATCGAGGACGGTGACGTCTCCGACGGCTACGGCCGCTTCGGCGGCGAGATCCTCGCGCTCGACCGCGTCGGCGACGACGGCAAGCCCATCGGCCAGTCGATGTTCGTCGAGACGCTCCAGCTCACGTCGCTCTACCAGGTGAAGCCCGATTCGGTCACGGTGTTGAACGACGGCTCGGACGGGCAGGCCGCGGTCGTCCGCGTGAGCGGCATCCTGACGCCGATCCCGTTCTTGGCCGACACGTTCGGCGCCATCTTCCCGAAAGACTACGCCGACCTCACCGCAGTCACCGACTACGTCCTCGAGCCTGGCGCCGAAAAGGTCGGCATCCACTACGGCGTGGCCAACCACAACGTCGACTACAACGTCGACACCGGCGCGACGATCGAGGGGTCGTGGGAGCTGCTCGGCTTCTTCCAGACCACGTTCAACAAGCGCTTCGTGCCCGGCACCGGCTTCGGTGAGCCCGCGGGCTTCGGCGATCTGGTGGGCTTCGTGCCCGCCCGCGGCATCCCGTTCGCCTACCAGGGCCCCGACGGCAAGGCGCTCGAGTACGGCGGCATCAGCCAGAGCGGGTTCGAGCTCTTCGGCGGCGAGGGCATCGTGACGCCGGCGTGCGCCGCCCAGGTGAGCGAGCGGTTCGAGATCGTGATCGGCGAGCCGACCGGCGGGCTCGACAGCCTGCTCGAGGTGGCGCGGCGCGCGAACGGCGCGGCGGCGTGGAGCCCGCTCACCGGGCGCGTCACCGACGACACGGGCAGCCCCGTCGAGGGCGCCTATGTCCACGTCACGGGCGCGGGCGGCTACCTCACGCGGGCGATCACAGACGCCCAGGGCAACTACACCGTCCATGTCCCGAGCGAGGGCGCCACCGTGACCGCGCGCAAGCGCGGCTACCCGAAGAGCGCCGGCGTGGCGGTCGCGCCGGGCACGGCGACGCAAGATCTGGCGTTCGACCCGCACGCGATGATCAACGTGACCGCGGTCGAAGAGGGCACCACGACGCCTTTGCCGGTTCGCGTGCAGATCGTGCCCACCGACCAAGAAGAGCCGACGCCGGGCGCGTTCGGCGACGACGACGAGGCGAACGGGCGGCTCCACCAGGAGTTCGCCGTCACCGGTGTCGCGCGCCTCGTCGTCCCGCCGGGCGAGCACCGCGTCATCGTCTCGCGCGGCTACGAGTGGGAGATCTACGATCAAACGGTGAGCATCCCGGCGGGCTCCACGCTCGACATCCCGGTCGAGCTCGCGCACACCGTCGACACGACCGGCGTGATGACGGCCGACTTCCACATCCACTCGCAGTACTCCGCCGATTCGTCCGACCCCGTCGAGCACAAGGTCAGGGGCGCCATCGCCGATGGGCTCGACATTCCGGTCTCGAGCGAGCACGAGTGGGTCATCAATTTCCAGCCCGTGATCGAGAGCCTCGGCCTCGAAGACTGGGCCTACGGCATCTCGGCCGAAGAGCTCACCACGTTCACGTGGGGCCACTTCGGTGTCGTCCCGCTCGATCCGCGTCCGGGCGAGCTCAACAACGGCGCCCGCGATTGGCTGGGCAAGGTCGCGAGCGAGGTCTTCGCCGACGTCGACTCGCTCCCCGAGCAGCCCGCGCTCATCATCCACCACCCGAGCGGCAGCACCGCGTTCAGCTCGTACTTCACCGCGGTGAAGCTCGATCGCGCGACGGGCACGTCGACCGATCCGCTCTGGAGCGACAACTTCGACGCGGTCGAGGTCTTCAACGACTCGTCGTTCGACTCGAACCGCGACGAGTCCGTCGCCGATTGGTTCGCCCTCCTCAACGCGGGCAGAAAGTACTCGGCGGTCGGCTCGAGCGACAGCCACCACCTCCGCACGTCACCGGTCGGCTACCCCCGCACGTTCCTCGCGCTCGGCTACGACGACCCGCGCACCGCCACCCGCGAAGACGTTCGCGACGCCATCAAGGCCGGCCGCTCGACGATCGGGGCCGGCCTGTTCTTGACCGTCGAGGGGCCCGGCTCGAGCGCGCCCGGCGACACCATCGGCGGCACGGGCGCGATGGCGAGCTTCACCGTCACCGTGCGGGCGCCGAGCTGGGTCGGCGCCGACTCGCTCGAGGTGATCGTGAACGGCGAGTCCGTCCTCACCGAGGCGCTCGCTCCGATGGGCGCCGGCCCCGGCCAGGTGTTCGTCAACCAGGTCACGGTGCCCATCCCGGCCGGGCCCCACGGATGGGTCGTCTTTCACGCCCGCGGCACCGGCGATCTCGACCCGGTTCACCCCGGCAAAGAGTCGTTCGCCGTCTCGAACCCGATCTTCTTCACGCCGTGAGCTGGCGCGGCGCCGCGTCCGCGCCGCGCCATTCGGTCGGCTCAGCGGATGGCAACCGCCGCGACGACGCCGCCGGTGGCGGCGATGGCGGTGGACCACGTCAGCCAAGTCACGCGGCGACCCCGTAGACGAAGCAGCGCGGCCACCGCCGGGTTCGCGACCTTCTCGGCGCCGTCACCTACGTCGCGCAGACCCTGCGCGGCCATGAACGTTCACGTCTTGAAGAGGCCTTGGTAGACGAGGAACGCCGACAGCCAGAACGGCAGGATCAGCAGCCCGAACGCCCAGGGCGGGGCGCCGAAGAGTCGCAGGGCGACCACGCAGAGGAGCGCGAGACCAAACGTGGTCGCCGCGTTTCGTAGGCGGCGCTCGACGCCCGCGCTCCCGATGTTGGCCGGCTCCACCCGAGGAGGGTAGCACGTCGTCGCCCGGCGGTTTCACGCCGGACGACCCGTCACTGTGCGCAGGTCAGGGTGCAGAAGTCGGCTGCCTCGCTGACGCACTGGCTGTCCCAGCTCGAGTTGCAGCAGAACGAGTCGGCCTCGCAGACGAGCTCGATGCAGGTCTTCTTGTCGCCGTCCGAGCAGGTCGCCGACGAGAGCTTGGGCCCCTCTTTGCAGAGGTCGACCTCGCAGGTTCCCGGCTTGGCCTTGGCGTCGGTGACGAACGCGGCCGGGGGCAGGACGAGGCCGGTGAGGCCCGAGGTGTTGGTCTTGATGCCGCACTTGTCGCCGTTCGACTCGGTGCAGCGCGTGAGCGGACCGTCGAGGTAGGCGGCGTAGATGTCGTGGTAGCCGCGGAACTCTTCGCCCGAGTCGTTGGGCGCGATCCCGGTGCCCCACGAGTTCTTGATGCGGATGAACTCGATCTTCGCCTCGGGCGCGAGCGCGGCCTCGAGGGCGGCGGGGTCGGTCACGAGCTCGCCGGCCTTGAGGGTGCCGAAGCCGGGCACGTCGTTGATCTGGTAGTCCTCCATCACCGTCATGTGGCCGCCCTGGCGGCCCGGCGTCTCGGGCGGCGCGACGAAGCGGTTCTCGCTGTCCATCGCCGCGAAGTCGACGAACCACACCATGATGACGGGCATGCCCTCGTGCATCGCCTTCTGCGCCTTGGCGAGGAGGGTGCGGCGCGAGGTGGCGCTGGTCGGGTAGCGCTCCTCGTTCCAGGCGTACTTGCCCTTGCGCTGCAGGATGTTGAAGCTCGACGACGGTGTGCCGATCGCGTCCGACAGCGAGATGTTCGTGCCCACGGGGACGTTCTTCGGCAGGTGGAGGCCCGAGTCGGCGGCGGGCGCGACGCCGGTCGAGGCGAAGCTCCGCGAGACGTCCTCACCGAAGGTGTCGTTCATGATCGCGATCGTGCCCTCGGAGAGGCCCCAAGCCTTGTCCAGCTCCTGACGGACCAGCTTGCGGTTCCGGCGGGCCGACGCGTCCTTGAGCGGGCCGTTCTTGAGCGACTCGTTGATCGCGGCGAGGGCCGACGACTGGCGCGCCGAGCGAGCGGCTTCGCCCTCTTCCGGGATGAAGATGCCCTCGTCCATCACGCCGTACCGGCGCATCAGCTCGGCCGCGAGCCCGAACCAGCCGCCGGTCGAGATCTGCCCCTTGTCGAGGAGGGCCGCCGGCGGGAGGTTGCCCGGGCCGCCGGCGATCTCCTCGTACCAGTGCCAGTACGAGATCCACGACTCGCTCAGGTTGAGCTCGGCGCCCGTGTGCGTCAGGTGGAGCGACTCGGCCCAACCCACGCTCGCGTAGACCCAGCAGTTGCCGATCGACTGGTTCTTCACCTTGCTCTGCTTGACGTCGGTGACGTTGTCCTCGTTCGAGCCGATGCCGTCACAGCCGGCGGCGACGGGGGCGAGGGCGAGGGCGGCGAGGGTGGTGAGGCGGGCGGCGCGAAGGGCGAGAGGGCGGAGCTTCATGGAGTTATCGCGTCCTTCAGCACGTTTCAGGCCACGCCGAGCCTGGCCTGATCCAGGGCAAAAGTGGTGCGATGTAGGTTGTGGGGGCCCCGGATGGATCACACCGGATCCGGTCACGCGATCCAAGACAGGGCCTCGCCCCTGCTGTTACCTGGGGCATTCCCATGGGTAGCGAAGGCAAGCGCAAGGCGCGCAAGCTCCTCACGGTCAGGGATTACGAGCGCGTGGCGCGCCAGCGACTCACCAAGGCCGCCTACGATTATTTCCGCAGCGGGGCCGAGCTCGAGCGCGCGCTGTCGCGGAACGAGCGAGCGTTCCGAAAGTACGTCGTTTGGTACAAGGTGCTCGTCGACGTCGCGCTCCGCGACATCGGTACCACCGTGCTCGGCACGCCGGTCGCGCTCCCGATCCTCATCGCGCCGACGGCGTACCACCGGCTCGCGCACCCCGAGGGCGAGCTCGCCACCGCTCGCGCGGCGGCCGCGGCCGGGACGGTCTACGTGGTCTCGACCCTCGCCACCACGAAGCTCGAGGACGTCGCCGCCGCGAGCGCGGGGCCCAAATGGTTCCAGCTCTACGTCCACAAGGACCGCGAGCTCACCCGCGATCTGGTCGAGCGCGCAGAGTCGGCGGGGGAC
>CALKVR010000618.1 GCA_938004815.1 uncultured Polyangiaceae bacterium
CCGACAGCGTAGCCGGCGAGGCCCCCGCCGAGCCAGGGCATGGTCATCATCACCTCCGCTCCGAGCCCCGGACGCGCGCCGGGCATCTGCATGTACGACGCGGACACCTCGAACCTAGGGATATCCGCGGTAGCGCTTGCGGCCTCCGCGCGAGCGCCAGCCGCTCGCGTCCTTGCCCGCGCCGCCTCGACGTCACCGCGAGCGACGAGCGCCGTTTGAAGTAGCTCGTCCACGTCCAGCGCCGCGGGCGGGGCTGGTAGTGGGAGAGGCTCGGGCGGCACCGCAGCAGGGTCGCCTGCCAGGGCAGCGAGCGTCTCTCTCGCGACTCGACCGCGTTCCTCCAGGTCCGCGACCCGGCGCTCGGCTCGCGCGATCGTGGCGTCCGTACGCACGAGCCTTCCCGCCGAAACCGACGCGCCCCCCGAATAGGCGGCGACCAAGGCGTCACGCACGTCGCGAATGTGGCCGGCGTACGTTCTCCAGTGCGCAGCGAGCCGCGCGGCGACGGTCCACTCGATGCAAAGGCTCGCTGCCTCGCGCCAGACACCCCGCGCTGCGTCCTTCCTCAGCGCGACTTCTGCGCGCGCGTCCTCGGCCTCGCCCAGCGCGTCCTGATCGAGCGCTGCGACGACGGGGACTTCCTGTCGTAGGCCGACCATGTACATCCCCTCCGTTCCCGCCATCGCTGGATCGCCGATGGGGAAATCCCAGACGCCCAGCCAGACGCGCGGCCCCGGTGCGGACGCAACACTTCCGGAACGCGCGAGCGCTGCACGAGCTCGGGCAGCGGGGGCACGCGGCGCGGGATGCGCGCTCGCGATCTGCTGCGCGAGCGCTTCACAGGTGGCCGGCCTCGAATTCGAGGCCGGCTCGCGCGAGCCCACAGGAGCCCGCTCGGCGAGCGACGCGAGGGCCGCGGATCTGGCCGATTCGGTTTTTGACGACAGGCAGCCGGAAGCAGCGATGGCTGCGAAGACGAGAAAGAAACGCATGACGACCTCCGTCGCAAGGCGCGAGCGGCTCGCGACGAACGCGCGGGCGACGCACGTTCTGCCGCGCTAGCTCGCGTGGCGCGTTACCAAACGCGAGACGGACGTCGGCTCAAACCAAGTAGACGCAATTCAGCCGGAAAGGCGGAGCGCGCGGAGGGGGCGATCGCTCTTGCGCTGGGCCGGACTGGGAAAGGCGAAGCGTAGCCCAGTGCAAAACGCGTCGTGGCGTGGGCCCGACAGCCGCGACCGCGAGCGCGGGAACCGCGGCAAGCGAAAGTGCCCGACCTGTCTCGATCCCTTGCGGCGACCCGCCGACCGCTTTGGGCGCGCAGCACGGGGCGCGCTCCAACCGTGGTTCCCCCCCCGAAGCGTCCGTCGGGGTGACGCAACAGCAGCTCGCCCGAGCTTCCTGCATCGCGGGGCACCACAGAAAGAGCCGCCCGGAGATGAAAGAGAGAACAAGCAGCGAGAGGGCGGCCACGGTGCTTATCGCGCGCGCGAGCGTCCTCTTCGCCATCCGCGCACCTTAGCGGTTCGGTGAGACGAATCAAGCCGCCGTCCCCGGATCCGCATGCACCCAGACGGATCGAGCTGCGACGGCCGCTAGCCTCGAGAGGAAAGCGGCGGCGCAAATCATCGCTCCGGCGAGTGCCCACCAGATTCCTGGCACCCCATGGCGAGGGACCAGGCCCAAGGCGAGCCCCGGCGCAACGACCGCGTATGCCCCGAGCGCCCCCAGGAGCGACGCTCGACTGACGCCAAGGCCACGAAGGAGACCTGCTGCCACACACTGCACCGCATCGCCCAAGTGGAAGAAGGCAACGGGGACCAGAAGAGAGCCGAGGTAGACCGATGTGGTGATGTCGCCACGCGGAGCGAGAAAGAAGGCCAGGGGCGTCCGAACGCAGAGCAGCAGGATGGAGGCAACAGCGCTCGTGCCGATCGCGAGAAGGAGGGCAACCCGGATCGCCGGGGCGCACGAGGTGTCTCGTGACCGCGTCTCTGCCGACACCGCAGCCGCAGCTTGCGCCAGCCCCAGCGGGAGCGCGAAGGCGATCGAAGCCACCTGCGTGGCGAGCACATGCGCGCCCAACCACTCCGCCCCGAATCGGGCCGCGACCAACGAGGTGAGGTGAAAGGCGCCGACTTCGAGGAGAACCGCCGCAGCGACGGGCCACCCCAGCCCAAGCAGATTCGCGCGAATATCCCGGCAACGATGCTCGTCAGCGCGTTTCCAGATGATTACCCAGTGTGGCGTGCGGCCCAGCAAGAAGAACTGCGTCAGCATGCAGAGCCAGCATGCGATCGTCGTCGAGAGCGCGATCCCCGCGGTTCCGAGCCGCGGCAGGCCGAACACGCCGAACCCGAGCACCGCGTTAAGCCCCACGTTGACCGGGACGGTCGCTAGGTGGGAGAGGAGCACGTCCCGCGAGCGGCCCGCGCAGATGAGCGCTTGCCGCAATGCAGAGGCGAGCAAAAGCGCGGGAACCGCTAAACAGGCAACGGCGACGAACGCCCTGGTCTCACACTCGACTTCTTCGGACGGTGCAGCTGAGCTGAGCCCAACAGCTCGCCACCGATCAGCATCAACAGCAAGAGAAGGATGCCGAAGCGCACCGCGAGCCGCATCGCGGTGGCGACGGTGGTCACGAAAGCCCGGGGATCCTCCGCAGCCCATGCGGCTCCTGCGAGCGGCGTAACGCCTGCGAGCAGGCTCGCGCCCGTGACACCGATCACGGAGAAGACCGCGAGTCCCAGCCCTCCGCCGGCGAGCGGTGCCGGGCCGAGGGCGCTCAGCATGGCCGCGTCAACGAATCCCAGCGAGAAGGTGAGCAGCTGAGATGCGGACAGCGGCAAACCCCGCCTCGCAATTCGCCACGCTGTGACCAACACCGTCACACGAGACCTCCGTGGTCACTTGTCCGAGGCGTCCGACTCTCTAGACTGTTGAACGAGCAGGCGTGCTTTTTCTGGCCCGCAAGGAGGTGCTCATGATGCATGAACGTGAAGCAGCGAGCGAAGTCGACACCCAGGACGACTTGTTGGTGGAGGAGATCGAGATGGCTTGGTGGGAGCCACTCGGTTGCAAGTGTGAGGTCGACTTCGAAGAATGAGAACCGGTCCGATTGACGGGGCCCGCGTCCGTGGGCCGCCGTCGCGGACGTTGCAGCCATGCGCGCGATCGTCGTCGGGAGCGGGTGGGGGCGCCACGCAGCCGAGGCGCTCGCGTCGAATGGCCGCGTCGAGCTAGCCGCTATCGTAGCGAGGGGCTCGTCGCGTTCCGTCGAGCTCGCACAACGCCTCGGCGCCACCTTGGAGACGGACATCGCAACCGCCATCACGAGTACGCGACCGGCGCTCGCGTGCGTAGCCGTGGGGGAGCGTCAACACGAAGAGATCGTCAGCGCGCTGCTCGATGCTGACTGTCACGTCATGTGCTCTCATCCAGTCGCCCCGCGCGCAGAGACCGTCTTGCGGCTCGCAGATCTCGCCGCGCGGCGTGGGCGCCTGACCGTCACCGATTATTCGCTGTCTGCGTCGCCCCGATTCGAGGCGTTCACCAGCGCTTGGAAACTCGAGGGAACGCTCCTGCGACTGGCCGTGGAGTACCCTGGGCGTCTGTTGCCGATGGCGCTCGATCTCTCGCTTCGTGTCGCCGGTCCTGTGCGGGCGAGCTGGAGCTCGCACGTCTACCCTCCGGTGGTAGACGCCGCGAAGTCCAGGAGCCGCGCAGCCTTTCCCCCAACCATCGTGATCGAGCACACGAGCGGCGTAGTCACCGCGCTGACACCCATTCCCCATGCGGACCCCGCCCGCGCCTTCCGGCTGGTCGCGAGCCTGACGAAGGCGCGTGTCACGTGTGAGCTGCCCTTGGGTGCAACCACCGTCGAACGACTGGACGGCCGTGGTCACTTCCGCGGGGAAGCCCACGTCCTCGCTGATCGGGGTCCACCCACCGACGCGTTCGGTAGGCTGATGAAGGCCCTCGTCGATCGGTTCGTCGGCGCAGCGTACGGTGATGGCAGCGTGCTTCCCTCGTTCGAGGAGGAGGCTCGCGTCCGCGAGCTCTGGCTCTCGATTTGGTCGGGAAGGGTGCGGCATGGCACGGGCCAAGCGGGCTGATCGCGTCGGACCGTGGGTCGTCGCTCGTGGCGCGGCACTTCGGAGGTGCTCCGATGGTCTGATCGCGACCGCTCAGGGCGCCCACCTCCGGGTAGCGGGCTCGAGCGGCACGAACGAAGCGGAGAAGCGCCCACGACAAGGGCCGACACGGCTCTGGCCGGGATCGGCGGGCAGCGCGCAACTGCTGCGTGCGCGTTCGGTGATCCATAGCTTGGAGCTTCGTGCGGACGTCCTCGATCTCGCCGCCATCCGACCACTCGACAGACCATTCCACGTGCGGAATCTCAAGCGAGTAGCGAACCGTCGCCCCGGGCTGCCGCTGGTTGTGGTCGCCGATGCCGAGGATCCCGAGTTTCGAGCGATCGCCGGCGTGCTCGAGCCTCCCTTCGTGGCCGTTTGGCTCTCGCCCAGGTCCGCAGCCGTGCTCGCTGCTTGGTCTCCGGGGGCCGCGTGCGCCGCGTGCGCCCTCAGGTTCGATGGCGAGATCGCCGAAACCGCCCTCCCTGATTCATGGGCAGAAGGCAGCCGCGTGCTCTCCCCACACGTTCAGGCACTCGGCAGGCTGCTGGCGCAGCTTACGCTGGCCTCGCCGGATTGGCAGAGCAGCCAGCGAATCGTAAGGTGGATCGACGTCGACCTCGGCGGCGTTCGATCGGAGAGCGTGCCTTGGGACCCCACGTGCGACTCGTGCGGAACCCGCCCCGCTTCCGAGCCAGCGGTGACCGCAAGCTGGGAAGCGTATGAGAGCAAGCGATTCGCGCCCCTTCGTGTGCTACGCTCAGCGAGCCCCGACGCACCTCACCGAGCTTTGTATCGGGGGTCGCGATCGCTCTCGCGGATCGGGCGATCAGCGTTTGGTGTGGCGATCGCAACCGGTCCGTTCGCTGCCGAGCGCACGGTGGCTGAGGGAGTCGAACGGCTCTGCTTCCTCCGCCCGCCCGTCCACCACGTCGGATCGGCTGACGCGATCCGGATGCCGCGCCTCGACGATCGCTCGATCGAGGCCCTGCTCTTCCCGGCTGTGGCTTACCAGCGCTCCGGGTTCCGGGTCGCACCCTACCAGCCGGCCCTCGAGATCTCATGGTCCCTCGCACAACGGGTCCGGGATGGCGAGCACCTCTTGGTTCCCACCGACTTCGTTGGGCCTGCCCGCCAAGGCCGCCGCCTCGTGGATGCGACCACCAACGGCTTCGCGGCGCATCCCGATCGCGCGTCCGCCATCGAGCACGCCTTGTTCGAGCTCGTCGAACGGGATTCCCTGCTCCTTGCATGGTTCGGTGCCGAGCGGCTCGTGAGGATCGAAAACGCGCGCGCCGGCCCATGCGAGTTGCTTCTCGTCCCGACCGATCTGGATGTTCCCGTCATAGTTGCTTGGAGCCGCAACGGAGCAGGGCAGATCCGCATGGGAACCGCCGGACGCGGTTCGATAGACGACGCCATCGCGGCGGCCGTGCAGGAGCTCGACATCGCGATCCGAGCGGGTGGACCGACCGGTCCCGTCCCCGACCTGGACGACGCTTCAGGCCGCATCGGCCCGCTGGATCACGTTCGTTACTACAACGATCCGCCGCACGAAGCTGCACTCGCCGCGTTTCTGACGCGAGGAGACTCGGTTGATCTCGATGAGCTGAGGTCGCGTTGGCCAAAACGTGGCGAGGCTCCGGAGACGCTCGCGAACCGCTTGCTCGCCGTCGGACTGGATCCGCTCGTGGTCGACGCAGGGCGCCCTGAGCTCGTCGGTAGCTGGTCGGTCGTGCGGGCCCTGGTACCGGGCCTGCTCGAGCTCTCTTGGGGCCGCTCCTACCTTCGCGTGGCTTCCGAGCGTGTGTGGGGACGCCTGAACGGCGTCGATCTCGCACGCGCCCTCCCTCATCCGTTCGGGTGATCGCCCATGAATCGACGTCTCTACGCTTTGCACCGCTGGGTCTCCCTCGCAGGGCTGGTTCAGCTCTGGGTTTGGTCCGTCTCCGGGCTGTACTTCAACTTGTCACGCGAGTCGGCGGTGAAGGGGAACCCCGTCGCAGACGCCCATGTCGCGGCACTCGGCGAAAAGGTTCCTTCAATCGCAGCCATCCGGGAACCGTCAAAACTTGTGCTCGGCGGCGAGCCGGAGCGGATCGACATCATCGGCACCCCTGCTGGGACCTTCGTCGTCGCGCGGCGTGGGGACCTCTCCGTCAGGTTCGACGAACGCGGCGCGCTATCCCCGCCGACCGCTGATGAAGCAGGGGTGATCGCGCGCCGAGACCAGCCCGGCTCGCCAGTGGTTCGAGCCGTTAGATGGCTGGACCGCGGCGACGCGCCGGTCGAGTACAGAGGCCGCCCCCTCCCCGCATTCCAGGTCGAGCTCGACGACGACGAATCGACCCACGTCTACGTCGACGCGCAGACGGGCGAAGTGACCGCGCGGCGCACCGGGACCTGGCGCGTCTACGACTTCCTCTGGGGGCTGCACATCATGGACTACGGAGACCGAGAGGATATCCGCGGCATGCTCTTGTTGGCGTTCGGGTCGATCGCCCTGCTGACGGCCACCACCGGAGCGGTACTGTGGATCGCGCGTTTGGCTCGCCGCAAACGTTCCTGAAGCGGCCCAGAGACCGAGCGTTACGGCAACTCCACGACGACAGCACTTCCCTCTTTCGGCGTGGCCGCAAGGTACGCCGTGTAGCCGGGGGCATCCCCGATCACGAAGGGCCCCTGTGCCACATGGACCGACCCGGCCAGGTCCTGAAAGCGCACCTCGTCGATGACGAGCTCCGCAGCGTCGATCTTCGAGTGCGGAGCAGGCAGCTCGTCATAGACATCTTCGAACGCGGCTTCCCAACCACTCCCCGAGAGCGAAAGCTTCGAAGCCGCCCCCACCTGTGTGGGTAGGCTCGGATCGTGAATGATCGTTCGAAGGCCGATGAAAGGCATGGGAGCAGGCTCCTCGACGATGCTCGCGGCCAGGTCGTTCGAGACGCGGATGGAGTACGCAAGTCGAGGAGTAAGGGACATCGGCCCCTCGATCGATTTGAATGGCCGGCGGATGCAGGTGTCGTTGGTGTGAATGCTGAGGATGGCGTCCGCGGCCATGTCCGCGCTCGCGACGAGCGCGTACTCCGTGTTGGTCTCGGGCTGCACCAAGTAGAAAGAGAACGCCTCGCCTGTCGGCAACGTAAGCGACAGGATCTGGCTCTGGCTGTCGTTGAACATTCGGAGCGCGGCTGGTGCAAGGCCCGGCCCGTCCTCTGCGAGGAACGAGAGGTAGAGCGCGGGCTTCGCCTCGACCGGGTCGGAACCGCCCGATCCACCGGCGCTCGCCGGTTCCTCGGGTGTGCCGGCGCTCTCCTCACTGGAACACGCACCGAGAACGCCGCAAAGGCCCAGGGCAAGGATGCGGATCCACATTGCGAGAGCATGGCGCCGCTGGCGCGCGGCCGAAAGAACAAACGCGCTCCGCTCACTGTGACCATTCGGGTTACTCGTCGAGATTGGGTTGCGCTCGGGGCGAGAGCGCCTCAGTACTGGGTGCATCGTCGCGGTGCCGTTGCCGCCATCGAACGAACCATGCCCGTGGTCCCCACAGCCAAGAAAGCCGGCAGTTTCTTTGCGGATGAAGATGTCGTCGATGCTTACGCACGCACGACGACGTTCCGGCCCGGCGAGGCGCACGTGCTGCTCACTTACCTCGTGCAGGGTGGCAGCCTGCTCGAAGTGGGATGTGGCGCGGGGCGAGTCAGCCTCCTCCTCGCCGAACGATTTGCGGAGATCCGCGCGTTCGACATCATCCCTGAGATGGTCACCGCTGCGCGGGCACGCGCTGCAGCGCTACATGCTCCGATCCACTTCTTCGAGGATGATATAACGACGTTGTCATTGGCTAAGACTGACTTCGACAACATCGTTTTCATGCACAGCGGCATCGAGGGCATCGACGACGACGCTCAGCGTGAGAATGCGCTCCGGCGAGTGTTTGCGCACCTCAGGCCCGGAGGACGGTTCATCTTCACCACGAAGTCGGTTTTTACAGGCCCCCTCCTCTATGAGTACGCGCTGAAGCCGAGGCTGAAGTGGGTGCTTCACCGACTCGGGGCGATAGCGACCGAACCTCAGGTGCCCAGGCTCGGACGCGTGGTGCTGCATGAGGAGGGACGTTCCGTCAGTACCCGCACGTCGAACCCGTTCACGATGAAGCGGATACTTCGCCGCGTGGGCTTCGAGCTCTTGTACTTCAACGGCGAAACGCGCCTTGCTCGCGAGATCACGGGCGAGAACTTCAGAGCGAACTTTTGCTGGTGGGATCACTTCTTCGTCTGCCAGAAGCCCCGCTGAGGCCGCGTTCAGAACGCGTCGTAGCCGAGCGCGACCGTCGGCGCGATGCCGACCTTGTCGTCCTAGAAGTCGACGCGGCTGTCGAAGGCGAGCGTGAACGCGTGGCGGCGCCCCGGGCGCTTACTGCCGAAGGCGAAGCGGGTGCGGAGGCGCGCAGCGACGTAGTACGCGCCGCCGAAGAAGTCGACCTCTGGGGCCATGGTACTCAGGGTGCACAACGTGCGCGTACGCGGTGTGGCGAACGCGGCACCTGCCGCAGCACGCACGGCCGGGCCCCGGCTAGGTGTCCTTCGTTCGGCACGAGCCTCAGTGGCGATGCTCGGCGTGGCCGGCGGCAGCGGCGTTCTGCTGGTACCGCGCCCGCAGCGCGCGGTACCGGTCGGGAGACATGTCAGGCAGCTGGCGGACGAACGCCGTCACCGCCCAGAGGTCCCCTTCGCTGTGGGTGGGGCCCAGCGCGATCATGCCGGTGTCCTTGATGCCGTGCTTGATGATCCAATAGAGCTCGCGGTCCGACCAAGCGTTCACGACCGCGGCGTCCGTCAGCGCGCGTGGCTCGGGGTACATGACCATCCAGGGAGCGCGGCTCTCTCCCGGGGCGCCGTGACACGTCGCACAGGCCACGCTGTAGTGACCGATCGCCTTGTCGGCGAGCGAGGCGTCGCGCAGATCGATGCCTTCGGGCACCTCCAGCTCCGCTGCGTGGGTGCGAACGGAGTGCTGCATGCCCTCACTGAGCACCCACTCGACAGGCTGCGAGTGGGGCGAGGTGGCCGCGACGTCGTAGCGAAGCGCGGTGTAGACGAACACCAGCAACGAGATGAGCGCCATCGCGATGAAGGATCGACGCCAGGTGAGGTGACGCCGCCATGAGGTGACGCTCTTCGGTGGGGTGCGCGAACAACAGGAGCTCATGCTGCTCCGACGCGCCGACCGCGGTGGGATTACACCGAAGCGAGCGTGACCTGCAGGGTCACCCGAGATAGCTGCCGCCCTGGCCCATCACACTCCTGACCGCGACCGCTTCGTCGAGCTCGAGCCCCGACCAGCAGGCAGAATCGGCTTGGAACGCGATGACCTGGCCGGTCATCCCCAACCGATCCAAGCACTCGAGCGCCGCCCCGATCACCGCGTCGGCGCCTGCGGCGGAGTCGAGCTTGAAGACACCGCTCGGAAGCCGGAAGAGGCCCCCGTCACCGCGGATGCACCGTCGAAAGCCAGCGTCGTACAGCGCCAGCCACAGACGTTCGTAGCAACCGGCGCCGTCGAGGACGATCTGGATGAAGTAGATCCTGCGGGCGATGGGGACCCGCGCGACAGGGCTCGGGAAGGTGTCCCGCGCCGCGCCGTTCGTCTTGCCGAGCATCGCCGAAGGCGAGTGCAACGGCTGTTCCAACCGTACCGGAGGCGGGGCGCGACGCGCGTCGACCGGTCGCGTCGACGACGCGCAGAGCGCGTGAGGCGAAGCCGCGAACGTACCCAAGATCGCTTCGAGGTCGGCGAGCCACGCCGAGACCGTGCCCGTGTCCCAGAGCTCGGTCGCGTATTGGCAATCGACGACCAGGTTGCCGGCCTCATCCTCGTAGGCGTTGAGCGAGACCTCGAACGTCTCGGCGGCGCGTGTGTTCGGTCGCAGGCTCACGTCGCAGCCCCCGAGGCGAGGGCGGGATCGCCCAAACTGCGCGTCGAGGTTGAACAGCACGGAGAGAAGCGGGTGTCTGCTAGCGTCTCGCCGAGGGCCGAGCTTTCGAATCAGCAGCCCGACGGTGGCGAAGGGGTGCTCACAGACGTCGAGCACGACACCCCGGAGACGCCGCATCGCGTCGGCCAACGAGAGGGACCCTTCGGTATGGATAGGCACGGGCACCAGATGGGTACAGTGACCGACCAGCCCGTGCAGACCGAGCTGATTCTGCAGGCCCAGAGGCAGACCGATGAGAAAGTCGCGCTGCCCGCTCAGGCGCCCCAAGAGCACGCTCCAGCTGGTGAACAGCGCGATGAAGGGGGTGACGCCGACCTGCGCCGCTTGCTTCTTGAACGCGCTGTACCGACTGGCCTCGACGACGCGCGTTGCCACTCCGGATGCGGCGCTTCTCTCGGGAGCTCGCGGGTGGTCGGTCGGAACGTCGAGGAGTCGGGGCTCTTCACCCAGCAGTGCGGCAAAATAGGCCACGTCGCGGTCACGACGGAACGAGTCGTCCCGCGTCGCGTAGGCTGCGAACGACGGCGCCGCCGGGAGAAGCGCCTGCGCATCGCCGCAGCGCTCGGCGTAGAGGGCTTCGAGCTCCCTCATCAGGACCGAGAAGGACCAGCCGTCGCAAACGATGTGGTGCGCCCCGATGAGGATGCGCGTCTCACTCGGGCCAAATAGAGCGATCGTGGCGCGAAAGAGCGGCCCCTTCTCGAGGTCGTATGCCGTGACCCGGTCACGTGCGAGCAGCCGCTCGTACGCCGCTTCTTGGTCTGCCTCGCAAGACAAGTCCGCCTGATGCACTGCGACCGGCATGCGCGCGTGCACCGTGGCGCTCTTGCCGTCGTAGGAAAACGTCTGCCGGAGAGAATCGTGCCGCGCGACGAGCGCCTGCAACGCATCCACCAGCGCGTCGACCCGCAGGGCCCCCACCGCCCGCAGGGTGAGCCCGAGGTTGTAGCCTACGCTCGCAGACGGGTCCATCTGGCAGGCGATCCAGATCTCGTACTGGGCCGCGGTGAGCGGATGCGCGCTCGCGGCGCCCGGGGACGCGAGGCGCTCGGGCGCCGTGGGCTCGTGGTGGTCGAATGCGACGGACATGACGGCACCGCCATCGCAACTCTCGCGCCCCGAGCCGCGCGGCGCCGGTCTGCCGCCAACGGCGCGGAGAACGTCTGACCGGGCGCGGGTCCGTGCGGGCGCGTGCGCCACATGTGTTCTCTAGCGCCCGATCGGCCCTCGAATGGCGCAACCCAGCCAGCGCGACCTCGGTCACTCGACGTGGATCTCACCCATCATTCCGAGCTCTGCGTGCTCGAGGATGTGACAGTGGTACATCCACATCCCGGGCTCGTCGAAGCGCGACACGAGCGTCAGCGACGACTTCTGCGGAACGATGATCGTGTCCTTGTTGTACCGCTCGGCCGCAGGGACGGGAACGCCGTCGCGCGCGAGGACCTGGTAGAAGAAGCCGTGGAGGTGGAACGGGTGGTCCATCTCTGCGTCGTTTCTGATCTCGAGCACACGTGACTCGCCAGCCGGGATCATGATCGGGGGCACAGCCGGGTAGGCGGCGCCGTTGATGGTGAACACGAGCTGACCGTCGACGGTGCCCTCATCCAGCACGATGCTCTCGAGCGGAGCCGCTTCTGGCAGCAGCTCTACGGCCGGGCCCACGTCGGGCAGCGGAGCGCCCTCGACGCGCTCGCTCGCGAGCTCGACGGTCGCGACGGACAGCGCCGGGTTCTTTCCCGTGCCATGTCCGCGCTCGTAGGGCTCCGTGGTGAGCGCGATCTTGTCGCCCGCGTCACCAGCGAGCGTGACGAGCACGTCGTAGCGCTCGCCCGGCGACATCAGCAACGTCTCGACGTCGAACGGCTTCGGAACGCGGCCGCCGTCGGTCCCGATGACGCGGAGAACATGACCAGCGAGCTTCAGGTTGAAGAAGCGCCCGTTCGCCGTATTGACGAGACGCAGCTGCAGCGTCTCGCCGGGGCGCGCTCGGATGGTCGGCTCGACTCGACCGTTGAGCAAGATGGTGGTGCCCTCTCGTCCGATCGCGAGCCCTTCGTCATCCGGGTATTCGTCGATCGCCCCGCTGGGCAAGATGCGAATGTCGTCGAGCACGGCCACCAGCTCGCGGTCGAACCGAGGCTCGTCGATCTCGCGTACGAGGATGGTGCCGTACAGACCGCGTTGGACCTGCAAGTCGCCGCGAACGTGAGGGTGGAACCAGAAGAGGCCCGCGTCCTTGAGGACGAACTCGTACTCGAAGGTCCCTCCCGGAGGCACGGGGCTCTGCATCGCGAGGATGCCGTCCATCGACGCGGGCAACCGAACGCCGTGCCAGTGGATCGTCGTCTCTTCATCGAGCGCGTTCTCGAAGTGGACGACCAACCTGTCGCCGACGCGAGCCTCGATGTGGGGCCCCGGGACAGTGCCGTTGTACGCCCAAACGGTCGTGCTCACCCCGTCGACCCATTCGGCCTGAGCCGGAGCGGCGCGAAGCGTGAGCGCAAAAGTAGTCGGATCGGGGTCTTCGTCGACCGCACGCGGCAGCTCCATCCCAGAGTTGTCGAGCGGGACGGTCTTGGGTGCGGGCTCGGCGTCGCACGACATCGCCCCGAGAATCAGGAACCAGACCGCGACGAGTCTCTTCATCTATCGGAGCTCCTGCCCGAGTCTAGCGCCTTCGAGACTGGGCGGGCTGTCTTGGTAGCACGCCGTCTCGGGCCGCAGTGTGACCCGGCCGGTCACTCTTGCGGCACTCGTCGCGCCTACGCCGGCGGGGTAAGGGCGCACGTGATGCCTCGGGCGGAACCGTATTCGCTTCGCCACCGGCTCCGCTGGGTCTTGCTCTTCTTGGGCGCGCTGACGGTGGCGTCGGGGGTAGGTGCGGTTTCCACGGCGCTCGTCTGTCACCTGGGCCGCGTCGAGAGCGAACGGTTCGAGGACGCCGCGCGACGGGCAGCCCGGATCGGTCAACTGGCACGAGAGCAATACATCCACGAAGCGCACACGGTGCTCGTGGGCGATCGATCCCACGTGGACCACCACGACGTCTGGGTGGACCGTTTGCATGCCGAGATCGCGCACATCCGCCCGATGCTCACGGACAACGAGCGGCATCAAGCAGACCTCGTCGAGGAACACAGCCGGGACGTCGCGAGGATCTTCGCCCGCGACATCGTCCCCGCGGTGATGCGCGGCGATCATGATTCTGTGCGTGTCGCGCACGATCGAGCCGACAACTTGGTCCACGCCATGACCGACACTGCAGATGACCTCGGGGCGACGCTGACCGCGCGCGCAAAGGCCGCCGAGGTGCGCGCGGAGCGCGACTCTTGGATTGTGACCGCGCTGGTGCTCGTCGCGGGCGTGCTGGCGAGCGTGCTGGGGCTGAATGCGGCGGGCCGGTTGTGGCGCGACGTCGTCGGGCCGCTCGAGGCGCTCGAGAGCGTCACCCGTCGCGTCGGTGAAGGGGACCGCACCGCCCGCATGGGCAGCCCCGCCGTCCTCGAGCTCCGCCCGCTGGCGTCGGCGTTCGACGCCATGCTTCACGCGCTCACCCACAACGAGAACGCCCTGCGTGCAGCAGACCGACTCGCCGCGATCGGCCGCGTGGCGGCGGGGGTGGCGCACGAGCTGAACAACCCCTTGGGGGTCATCCGCGGCTACGTGAAGACGCTGCGTCGAGACGCGCTGGATGCACGCCTCGCGAACGATCTGAAGACCGTCGACGACGAAGCGGTCGCCTGCCAGCGGATCGTCGAGGACCTCCTCGCGTACGCCCACGTGCCGGCGCTCGAGCCTCGCACGGTCGGGGCCGTCGAGTTGGCCGAGCAGGCCCTTCTACGATGCGTGGCCGAGTCGGGCGGGGCCGATGTCACCCTCGATGTCGAGCCGGCCCAGCTCGAGGTCGATCCGGTTCGGCTGCGTCAGGTTCTGATCAACGTCATCAGGAATGCCGTACAAGCCTCCGACGGCGTGCCCGTCGAAGTTCGTGGGCACGCTCGAGGTGACGGGGGCTACGTCTACCGTGTGCTCGACCGAGGGCACGGCTTGTCGACGGACGCGAGAGAGCGCCTGTTCGAGCCGTTCTTCACCACCCGCCCCGACGGCACCGGCTTGGGTCTGGCCGTCTCTTACGGGCTGGTGGTCGCTCACGGCGGCACCTTGCGCGCCGAGCCGCGTGAGGGCGGCGGCACCGAGATCATCGTGGAGCTACCCGCCCCCGTGAGCTCATGGGCGGGGCAGGCTTGAAGCCTCGCATCCTCGTGGTCGACGACCGTCCGACCATGATCGGCCTGGTCGTGCGGGTACTGGAGGACTTCGCCGAAACAGTTGCAGCCGCGGGCGTGCACGAGGCGCTGGCGGTGCTGGACCGCGAGCGCATCGACGCCGTCGTCTGCGACCTCAAGCTACCCGACGGGCAGGGGCTAGACGTCCTCGCGGCCGCGCGTCGACAGCCGCGACCTCCCGCTTTCGTCCTCATGACCGCCTTCGCCACGGTAGACACCGCGATCGCGGCCATGCGCGCGGGCGCTGCAGACTACGTGACCAAGCCCTTCGACCCCGACGAGCTGCGCGGCGTCGTCGAAGGAGCGCTCGCACGCGCCGGCTGGTCGCCGACGGGAGCTCCGGCGCACGACCGCCTGGGCCCGCTCCTCGGCAAGTCCCCGAAGATGCTCGCCCTGTTCGACCTCGTCAAGCGCGTCGCGTGCACGGAGTCCACGGCGCTCGTGCTCGGCGAAACGGGGACGGGCAAGGAGCTCGTCGCGCGAGCGCTCCACGATTTGTCGCCGCGCTCATCCAAGCCGTTCCTCGCGATCAACTGCGCGGCGATCCCCCGCGAGCTGCTCGAGTCCGAGCTCTTCGGGCACGCGCGCGGCACGTTCACTGGCGCGCAGAGCGACCGCGCCGGTCTCTTCGAGACCGCGCACGGGAGCACCCTGCTCCTCGACGAGATCGGCGATCTTCGGCTCTCGCTCCAAGCCAAGCTGACGCGAGTGCTCGAGAGCCGAGCCGTGCGCCGCGTCGGCGAAGCGCAGGAGCGCGTCGTCGACGTGCGCATCGTCGCGGCGACCCATCAGAACCTCAAGGCCGCAATGCGGGAGGGCCGATTTCGAGAGGACCTCTTTTATCGGCTGAACGTGTGCACCCTCGAGATTCCGCCCCTCCGCGACCGGAAGGACGATATCCCGCTGCTGGCCAA
>CALKVR010000619.1 GCA_938004815.1 uncultured Polyangiaceae bacterium
CGCTCGAGGCGCTCGCGCTCTTCGGCCTGAAACTCACCGTCTGCCGAGGCGGCGAGGAACATCATCTCGACGAACGCCTCGAGCTTTTCGTCGTCGAAGGTCTCGACGTCGTGGACGCTCGGTCTCATGGCGTGATCACCGGGGTGTCATCCATGACGGGCATCCCTGCCTCTTTGTGAACGCATAGGCCTTGCTTGCAGTAGACCGGCGGCGGCTTGCGGCAATCGACCTTCTTTTCTTCGCACTTGCCCTCGTTGAACTTGGTCAAGAGCGGCTGGATCTGCTCGGTCTGCGACTTCTTGGCGAGGGGCTTCTCGCAGCCGGGCCACTCGCTCTGCTGGCAGTCCGCGTCGTTGGCGCAGGGCTGAGCCTTGTTCAAGATCGCGAACGCCTCGCCTCGGAGCGCGTCGCACTCCTCGGGCTTCAGGCGCTTCTCGCAGCCGGCGTACGGCGGCAGCGCGAACAGGGCGACGACCACGGCGCCGCCTCGGACGAAGAGCTTTCGAATCATGGGGGCGATGAAGGTAACCCGGGGGCACCCTCGTCGTCAGCGACGATATGAGGCGCGGCCCTACTCTTTGGCGACCGCGCGCATCGCCTGCGCCTCGGCTTTCAGCTGGCCGTCGGGGAAGCGCGCCGCGTACGCGTCGAGGTGGGCGCGGGCAGCCTTGTCGCCGCTCTGCAGGGCGCTGCGCGCGGCGTCCAGGAAACGCAGCTCGTCCTTGAGCGAGCTTGCGGCGGCAGGCTTCTCGGTAGGCACGGGAGCGGCGGACTTTTCGCTCGACGGCTTGCGTGGTGAGGCCGGCGCGGCCTTCTCACTCGGCGGCGCCTCGGCCGGCCGACCGACAGGCTCCTCGAGAGCAGCGCTCGGCGCGCCTGCGTTCTCCGCGGCAGCCGCCGGAGAGCTCGTCTCGCCCTGGCCCGGCTGGGCCTCGATTGGCTGACCTGGGTGGGCCGGCGCCACATTGGCCACGGGCCCGGCGGGCGCGACGGGGGCGACCGGCGCCGGCGGGGCCGCAGGCTCGCGCGTCACGGCGTACGGAACACCTACCGCCGCGCCGATGAACGCGATGCCGACGCCCAGCTTGCCGACGAGCGAGAGCGAGCCGAACCAGCCTGCAGCACCGAGCCCCGATGCGCCCCCTGCCGCGCCGGACTTCAGCGTGGCGGCGGTGCTCGTGGCCGCGCCCGCGGCCAGCCCTGTCGCGGCGGAGCCGACCCCCAGCGCGACGAGCGTCCGATCGACCGCGCGCGACGGAGGAGCCTCGTCGAGGGCCGACTCGAGGAGCAAGACGTCGAGGTCGCTCCCGGGTTGTTCGAGCAGTCGCTTGGGATCCGTCATGTGGCCTCCCCACCCGTCGCCCGATCACCTTGCGCGGATCGAGCGGCGAGCCCCGAAAACTTGAGCGTTCGGCTCGATTTCATACGGACCTCGATCCGGTGGCGGTGCTCGGCGAACAGCTCGCGCGCGCGCCGGAGACGCGAGGCGACCGTTCCTTGTGGAATCTCCAGGAGCTCCGAGATCTCGCTCATGGTGAGCTGCTCGAGCTCGAACAAAGTGAAGACGCTGCGAAGCTCGATCGGCATCGTGCCGAGGATCTCTTCGAGGAGAGCCTTGGCGCGCGCGCGGTCGAGGAGCTCGTCGGGGCGATCGGACGTGTCGACCCGCTCGGGCGCCGCGTCGTCGCCCATCACCTCACGACGCCGCGCGTGCGTACGCCGAGACCGCGACGCGACGCGCAGGCACACGCCGTAGAGAAACGACCTCTCGGCTCCGTGCTGAATGTCGTCGATGCGTCGGGCGGCAACCATGAAGACCTGCTGGAGAGCGTCCTCGGCGTCCGCGCGGGGGACCCCCAGCCGGACGAGCGAACGCCAGACGAACGCGTTGTGGTCGAGGACGAGCCGCCGCACGCGCGCGCCGTCGGCCACCGGCCGCGCCGGTGCCGCTGCGTCGTCGTCCCCCTCGGCGAAATGGCCCCCTTCGGGCTCCTCGACACCATCGGGAGCCGCCTCATCCGGCGCGGGTGCGACGCGGAGGGGCAAGGCCTGCATGCTGTACACCCGATGCTATCCCCGGAGGGGAGGGGGTTGATCGGGGATTCTCGGCGAGAAGAGAGAATCGGGCACGGGCACGGGCACGGGCACGGGCACGGGTCAGAAACCGATTTCTGCAAGGACTCCGTGGTGATCGGATGGAGCGACGGGGCTGCCGTCGACCGTGACGACCTCATCGAGGACGACCCGGGCCGAGACGGGCATGCCCTTGCCGTCGTCGCGCGGGCCGCGAACCATGACGTAGTCGATGCGGCGGGGGACCTCGTAGGTGAGGGCGGCGTGGGGGTTGCGCACCGGGTCGAACGTGAACGGCTGACCCTCGCCGGCGCGCTCGAAGCAGTCGGTGAACCACGTGCTCGTCTTGTCGAGCGCGTGCAGGCCTCGCAGGAACCGGATCTCGGTCGCCTCGGGGCCCGCGTTGAGATCGCCCATGAGGACGGCCGGCAGATCACCCGCGCGCTCGAGCTCGCGCACCATGCGCGCGATCGCGAGCACCTGCTCCTCGCGCATGGCGCCCTCTTCGAAGCGCCACGAGAGGTGCGTGACGAAGACGGGCAGCACGCCGGCCGGGGTCTCGACGCGGCACCAGAGGACGCATCGCGCGTCGGACGTCGGCAGCGGCAACGTCTTCGACTCGAGGATCGGGTGCGCCGACACGAGCGCGTTGCCGAACTGATCGCCGGACTCGTAGCTCCATGCGGGCGCGAAGGCGGTATGAACCACGGCGGGCCCGCCCGCACCCGTCCACGCCGTGGCGAGCACGTGCTCCTGGCTGGTCTCCGGTCGCGCGGAGGCGTGCACGACCTCTTGGAGGCCGATGATGTCTGGCCTCGCCTCGGCAATTCCCTTCTGGATGAGCCGCAGCCTATGCTCCCACGGCCCCGAACGGTTCCAGATGTTGAGCGTCAGGATCCGCACCAGCCCCATTTCCCTTGGTCCGTAGCGCCCCCCTCCCCCGCGCACAAGCCTTCCTTCTCGTCGCGCTGCTCGCCGTCTGGATGTGGCCGGGCGCGACCGCATGGGCAGCCGACCGGACCTTCACGACCGAGTACCGCGCGGTCGATGGCTGTCCCCAGCGACAGCAGTTCATCGACGAGATCAGGCGTCGCACCGCGCTCGCGCGCGTGGCCGGCCCCGGCGAGCAACCCGAGATCGCGATGCGGGTGCGCATCGACCGGCGAGGCAAGCGCTTCACCGGCAAGCTCGACATCACGATTGGGACCACCTCGACCCAGCGCGACCTGACCGACCCGAGCTGCGCCGAGGTCACGTCCGCGCTCGCGCTCATCGCGGCGCTCGCGATCGATCCTCTCGCCGAGACGTCGTCACGCTTGCCGCCGCTACCGCTGCCACCCGACCCGCACGTCCCGGGTGAGGTCGGCGTCCGGCCGGCGATCCCGGAGCCCAAGCTCCTCGAGGATCCGCACTACCTGGGCGTCGGCCGGGCCAAGGTGCCCACGCACGGCGAGATCGACTTGCTCCTCCCGGCCGCCCTCCCGGCGTTTCCCACCTACCGCGCGGAGCGAGACCGCGGGTTCGAGCTCGGTCCCGGCGTCGACTTCGCGCTCGATGTCGGGCCCGGCCCCACGCCGCTCGCGGGGTTCTCGGGGCTCGTCGGCGTGCGATCGCTGTCTCGGCTCTCGTGGCAGCTCCGCGCCGAGCTCACGTACTCGGTGTCGACGAGCGACAGCACCGCGGGCGGCCTCGCCCAGGGCGACCCCGTTTCGTTCCGCATGCTGCGAGGGCGCTTCGAGGGCTGCTTTCCGGCTTGGCGAGCCGCCTCCTGGTTTCGCGCGTGGCCGTGCGCGGACCTGGCCGGAGGCGCGATCTACGCCGAGTTGAGCCGCGCGAGCGCCGGTGCGACCACCGACGCGACCAGCCCCTGGTTCGCGCTCGGCGCAGGGGGGCGCGTCGATTTCTCGCCCGCGTCTTGGTTCGACCTCTCGATCCGAGCGGGCGCCGACTTTCCGCTCGTCCGAGGCAGCTTCAAGGACGAGCTCGCGCGCGAGGTGTTCACGCCGAGCCCGGCGACGTTCAGCCTGGGCGCCGGCGGGATCATCTCGTTCTGACTGATCGGCGGGCTCAGGGCTCAGCGCGAGAGGTCGGTGCGTGAGCGACGGCGCACGGGCTCGCTGCGCGCCTTGCGCCGCGTGCTGGGCGGAACGCCGACGTCTACATCGGGCAGGCGCACGTCTTCTTTCGGGCGGCCGATGAGGTAGCCCTGGGCAAACCGCACGCCCGCGTTGCGCACGGCCTCGAGCTCGCCCCGCGTCTCGATGCCCTCGGCCACCACGTCGGACCCGAGATCGTTGCAGAGACGCACGATCGCCGAGAGCAGCCGCTGTCGACGACGATCACCATCGAGCCGCTCGACGAGACCGCGATCGACCTTCACCAGATCGGGCGCGAGGTCGGCGATGTAGCGCAGGTTCGAGTAGCCGGCGCCCAGATCGTCGACCACGAGGCCGACACCCTTCGAGCGCACCTCCGAGATCACGCTCTTGACCACGTCGTGGTGGCTGAGCGGCACGCTCTCGGTGACCTCCAGGTAGACACCGGGCGCGTGGCTGAAGATGGGGTCGTCGGGTTGCACGAGCCAACGGTCCGAGAGCTCCTCGGGGTGCACGTTGAGAAAGAGCGCGTGGTCGGTGCACACCGAGGTCGCCAGATCGCGTATGCGGCGCCCCAAACGGCCCGTCACGCGCTGGTCGACGGCCGCGTCGAACAGCGCGATGGGCGAGTCGAACTCTTTGGCGCGGGAGCGCGCGAGGGCTTCGAACGCGAACGTGACGCCCGTGGAGAGCTCGACGATCGGCTGGAACACCACGGAGACGTTCCCCTCCGCGAGCGCTTTCGCCACCGTCCCGACTCTGGACGTCGTCCTGCGCGAGTTCGCCAAGGTGCCAACGATAGCGCAGCCCCGTGGAGGTCGCGCGACCGAATTGGAGCGCCGGGAGAATACTACCGCCGTAGCAGCTCGTGCGCCCGCGTGGTGCGCCGGGCAGGAACCTAGCCGCGCAGGAGGTACAGGACGACCACGCCGAGCGAGAGCACGACGCCCACCCCGACGCCGACCCAGATGTTCGCGCCGGTCGAGCGCGCGCCACGCCCGCGCCGCACCGCCGAGACAGCGGCGCCGAGATCGCCCGCCGATCGCGAGGGGACGCCGAGGGCATCCATGCCCATCGACGCCGGCGTCGGCAGGATCGGAGGCGCGGGGATGCGCACGTCTCCGTCGAACGGAAACGGTGCCTCGTCGCTCGGCGACGACGCCGAGCTCGGCGCGTCGTCGTCGGCCTTCGCACGAGCGGTCACGGTGTCACTCTACACCCTTCTCGGCCACCGCGCTCTCGGCCACCGCGCTCTCGGCCAGTGGGCCGCTCCCGGCGCGTTCCCTCGCCTTCGCCTCGTCCCAGTAGGTGTCGAGCTCTGCGAGGGGGAGCGACGCCGCCCCCGGCTCGGGCCAGCCGCCGTGGACGCCTTTCACCCGCCGCTCGACGTGGTCGAAGCGCGTCGTGAACTTGTTCGTCGTGGAACGGAGCGCCGACTCGGCGTCGATGCCCATGTGCCGGGCGAGGTTCACCAGCGCGAAGAGGACGTCGCCGAGCTCGGCCGAGGCAGCGGCGGTATCGCCCCCGGCGATCGCGGCGTCGAGCTCGGCCAGCTCTTCGCGCACCTTGTCTCGCGAGCCGCGCGCGTCGGGCCAGTCGAAGCCGACGCGCGCCACCTTTTCTCCGACGCGCTGCGCGCGGACCAGCGCCGGCAGACTGCGCGGGACGCCGGAGAGCAGCCCCTTGTCTCGCTTCTCGGCCGCCTTGATCCGCTCCCAGTTGCGAAGCACCTCGTCGGCGTCCTCGACGGACACGTCGGCGAACACGTGCGGGTGCCGGCGCACCAGCTTGTCGCAGATGCCGCGAACG
>CALKVR010000620.1 GCA_938004815.1 uncultured Polyangiaceae bacterium
CGCCCCTGCGAAGCCCGCCGCGACGACCGCCGCGCCCGCGACGGCGAGCGCCGCTCCCACCGCGTCCGCGCTGCCCCCGCGCAGCGACTGCCCCAAGGATTCGGAGGGCGCGGGGACGCTCGATCAGCCGTGCGAAGCCAAGGGAACCGCGCGAATGATGGATGCGAAGTGGACGAACAAGACCGATGACAAGGGGCCGTTCTTCAGCGTCCAGAACAAGTCGCAGAAGCCGATTCTCTACGGAAAGATCGCCGTCTATTTCTACGACAAGGACGGAAAGCAGCTCGAGGCCAAGGTCGGCGACAAGAAGATGCCGTACCTCGTCTGCGCCGGCAGCAATCTGTTCAGCGGCGTGATGAAGGTCGACGAAAAGGCGACGATCCAGTTCTCGTGCGTGAAGAAAGAGGACGTGCCCGAGGGTGCGACCGCGATCGAAGGCGAGATCGTGACCGTCGGCTTCGCCGACTCGACCGACAAGGCCGTCGAGTACTACTGGCGCAACAAGGAGCTGTCGCCCGACGCCCGCCCCAAGGGCGGCGTGAAGTAGGCGGCGCCCGTCTCGGGGCCCCCGGAGCTCAGCGCGCCGGGCGGCGCGACGCTTCGACGATCACGGCGTCTTCGCGAATGATCTCGCCGAGCCTGCCGACGATCGTCGCGCGGCCCGGCGGGCCGTCGACGAGGACCCGCACCCGGACCAGGTTGATCCCCGGGTTGAGCGGGATCGACCTCGGGTACACCGCGTAGTGCGGCGGGATCGCCGAGAGCAGGAGGCGCGACGCGGCCTGCTTCGCCTTGCAGTCCGCGACGAGCTGGATGGTCGTGCCGGCCTCCATTCGCTTGGGGCCGGTGAGCTCGAAGCGTTGGACCGCAGGCTCGTCGTCGGTGACCTTTTCCATCTCCACGGGCTCTCCACGTGCTGACGTCCGCGGTGCCGGCCCTCGGGGCGAGCCCTCCCCGAGCCAAGGGTCTCACGCCCCGAGGAACCGCGGCCGCGAGGGGGTGGTTGCCCGTGCCGGCCGATGTGAGCGAAAAAGATCGATGCGCTTTCGCTCGTCACAATTCGCCACATCGGATACCCACGGACGAGGAGGTTTCCATGGCGGTGAAGAAGCGAGCGGCTGCAAAGAAGGCGAAGAAAAAGACGACCGCGAAGCAGGCGACGCCGGCGAGCCGCGCAGCCACCAAGCGGGCGCCGGCCAAAAAGCGACCGGCCAAGAGGCCGGCACGCGGCAAGAAGGGTGGCGGCGGTCACCAGATGAAGCAGGTCTCGCCGTTCCGCCCCGACCCGACCAAGTACGCGCGCTACCAGGTCATCCAGAGCGGCCTCGAGGTCGGCTGGGTAATGGTGAAGGGGTACCAAACGACCCAATGCATCGAGGTCTGGCAGCTCTACAAGACGAGCGCAGCCGGCCACGGCCCCGGGGAGTTCGGCTTTCAGCGGGGGTTCTACGTGTACCCGAGCTACCAGTCGAACCAGACCGAGAGCCCCGACGTCACGACCCGCTTCGTCTTCCGCGCGGTCTCCCCCTCGATCGTCGTCCCGCCCGGCCTCGTGAACGGCACCAACTACCAGACCATCACCGCGACCTGTACCGGCTGAGGCGCTTCAGCGCTTCCTCGACGGAGAGAATGTCGATGCGCAAGTGCCGATGTCTCTCGTCGACCTGCGCGACGAGCGCGTCGATGGTCTCGGCGGGCGCGGGCTCGCGGGTGTGCGGCGCGAGGAGGCCGAGCACCTGGACCCCAATCCCGGGGACGTCGCTCTCGGACGCGGCGCGAACGAGCATCTCGACATCGGCAGGGGTCGCCGATGACGGCGCGGTCGCGACGGCGAGGGCTTTCGTGAGGAGGAGGCCCCCGCCGCGCTCGCCCACGCTCGCGTAGGCGCGCGTCGCGCGCGTCGCGATGCGGTGGGCCAGGTCGTCGGCACCAGCCCGCCACGCGACCGCGGCCTCGGTCAGGCACACGAGCGCCTCGAACTCGACGACCCGCAGGGTGGACGCCGCCTCGATGAAGTCCAGGTCGGGCTGCATCGCCGCTTTGCGCCGGTACGCGATCAGGCGAACGACCCACTCGGCGTGGGCGCGGCCGTATGCGTGACGGCTCGCCCTCGCGACCTCGACCGCGCGCGCCGCGACCGCCGCGGCGTCGTCGAACGCGAACGCTTCCACCAGCGCCGAGGCTTGGCTCACGAGCGACCACACGCGGCTCGTCGCCCACGTCGAGCTGTCGGCGGCCTTCGCGTGCAGGCGAGCCGCCTCTTCGAACCGCCCCTGTCGGTAGCGGAGGCGACCCAGCCAGCTGTCATAGGCGGCGCGCGTCTCGGGCGGAGCGTCGGGCGCCGAAGCCGCCGAGAGCTCGTCGATCAAAGCGACCTCGCGCTCGAGCGAGACCCGGCGCGCCGCCGTGACGCGGACGCCGTTGCGCAGCCGCGCGAGCGCCGGATCGGCGAACGGCTGGAGGGCCGACGCGAGCTCGAGCGCGCGATCCGTCCACGCGCCCACCGCTAGCGCGGCTCGGACGAGCGCCTCGAGATCGGCGACGAGCCGGCTCTCGGAGCCCATGCGGCAGATCTCATAGAGCGCGTGATCGAGCGCGCGGGGCGTGCCGATCGCCATCGCGACCTCGACCCAGAGCGACAGGGCGCGCCCGCCTAGATCCACGGGGACGTCGGTGGCGCGCCGGAGCGCCGAGAGCGCCTCTTGGAGGAGCGCCGTCGCGTGGCCGAGGCGACCGCTCTCGGCGAGGCGCCGCGCTTCGCCCACCGCGCGCTGGCAGAACGCCACCGGATCGCGCAACGACGCCATGTCGAAGCCGATCTCGAGGCGATCGATCGTCTCGTCCTCGACGATGAGCCGCGGCTCGGCGCCGGTGCTGAAGCGGCACCAACCGAGGCGGACCCACGTCGCGATCTCGCGCCGCACGCGGGCCGGATCGCCACCCGTCCGCTGGTGGAGCACGCGCGCCGCGTCCTCGCGCGTCCAGAACAGGCGGTCCTGCCCCTCGAAGAGCTCGCGGAGCGACTCGCTCGTGATCGTCTCGGGCAGACGGAGCGCGTCTGCTCGCAGCGACGCACCGCCGATCGACGGCGCACCACCGAGCCCGAACCGCTCGAGCGCGTCCTGCGCGGTGGCGGGACGGGCGTCGGGCCGGGTGGCGAGCAACGCGTCGACCGCGCGCGCGACGTGCGCCGGCGCCGACGGAGCGGCTTCGGCGAGCGGAAGCGCAGGGCTCTGCTTCGCCGCGATCAACTGCCGGACGTCGGGCGCCTCGTGAGGAAAACGGCCCGAGAGCGCTCGGTACACCATGACCCCGATCGCGTAGAGATCCGCGCTCGGGCCCACCGTCTCTCCCGAAGCTTGCTCGGGCGCGAGGTACGCCGGCGTGCCGGCGACGCGGCCCGACTCCAGGAGGCCGTCGAACGTCGCCGCGAGCGCGAGCCCGAAGTCGAGCACGGTGGGCCGGCCCAGCTCGTCGACGATCACGTTGGCCGGCTTGAGATCGCGGTGCACGACACCGGCAGCGTGCACGTGGCCGACGATGGTGAGGAGCGCGGCGAGCGGGCCTTCTACCTCGCCCCATTCGGTCGGCACGGCGCGACCCGGGAACGGCTCGCCCTGAATGAACGGCATGACGAGGAAGAGCGACCCCTGCTCCATGCCGTCGTCGACCAACCGCACCACGCCGTGGAGGCGCAGGTTTCGGAGCGCGGCGACCTCGGCGCAGACGCGCGCGGCGTCGGCCTGAGACGCGGTGAGCAGGACCTTCACCGCGACGTCGTCGCCGGTCAGGGTGTCGCAGGCCGCCCAGACCACGCCGTGCGCCCCGCGACCCACCGGCCGGCGGAGCTCGTAGCGGCGCGCCAAGAGGAAGCCAGGCTCGAACACGGGGAGGATCGCGCCCGCGCCCGTCGTCGAGATCTTCGCGACCTCGGCCAGGAACGTGTCGATGCTGTCGCCGGTCGTCGCCGGTTCGGTCATGGCTCGTCGCTGGAGGGCAGGAGGCCCTCACGCCGGCCGATCTCGCGAATGCGGTCCTTGAGGACCTGGTAGCGCTTGCGGAGCCGCGCCGACACACGCTTGAGCGTCTCTTCGGAGACGGGAGCGGCGCGCCCCTCCGTGCGCTCGGTGAGGACGATCGCCAGATCGTTCCACGGCAGCTTTCGATCCACCCGCAGCATGAGCAGCATCTGGTCCTCGACCGAGAGCGACTCGCGGATCGCCGCGAGCTTGGAGCGCCGCTCGGTGCGCAGGAACGAGAGGGTGGCGGTCCGGAGCTCGGCCTCGATCGCGAGGTAGGACGACGAGGCGTCGGGGAGCGCCTCGAAGCGCTGGCGGCGACGGCGCGCGTCGCGCCGATGACGCAGCGACGTGCGCCGCGCGATCGCGTACATCCAGGTGCGAATCGAGCTGCGGCCCTCGAAGCTCGGGACGGCCGTCCAGAGCGCGGCCGCGAACTCGGCGAAGACCTCGGCCGCGTCGTCGGGGTCGCGGTGGATGGCGGCGAGGAACCGGCTGACCTCGTGTCCGTACGCCTTGAGCATCAGCGTCGCGGCCAGCTCACGGTCGCCGGCGCCGAGGGCGCGCAGCGCGCCTTCCTCGGCAAAACCGGCGTGGTCCGTGGCAACTTCGAGCGACATGCGGGGCGATCGAGCGTACAACGTGCACGCCGATCGAGGCCAGCGGCCCGCGGCCCCGCGCCCCCCCAGGGGCGCAATCAGGGGAGAGCGACCGCGCGGACGCGGTGGTACGGCTCGACCTCGCCGTTCGTGCCGTCGGCGACGTAGAGCACGCCGTCGGGGCCCATCTCGATGCCCTCCTGACCGAAGAAGCGGGCCTCGCCGCCGCTGCCGTCGAGGAAGCCGAGCGTGCCGTCGCCCGCGACGGTGCGGACGACGCCGTCGGTGCCGATGCGACGGATGCGGTGGTTACCGATATCCGAGACGTAGATGTTGCCCGCGGCGTCGACGGCGAGATCTTGCGGCATGTTGAAGCGCGCCTGATCGAGCGGGCCGTCGACCATGCCGAGCTTGCCACCCGCCATCGTCGTCACGACGCCGTCCATGCTCACGACGCGGATCGCGTGATTGTTCTGGTCGGCCACGACGACCTCACCGCTCGGCAAACGAACAGAACCGTAAGGTCGATCGAATCGAGCCTCTTCGCCGACACCATCGGAGAAGCCGGGCTCGCCGGTCTTGCCCGCGAGCTGCACGAGCGCGCTCGTGGAGACGTCGAAGACGCGGATGTCGTGGCGCTCGACGTCGGAGAGGACGATGCGCGACGAGTCGACGCGCGTCATACCGCGCGGGCGGCCGACCTCGGCCACGAGCACGGTCGCAGTGCCCGCCGCCGGGTCAACGAGCCAGAGCACGCCGCCCATCGCGCCGCCGTTGTCACCGTCGGCGTTCCAGTCGGTCTGCGCGACGATCTTCCCGTCCTCGGTGGTCGCGAGGCCGAACGGCCGCCGGAACGACGGCTGCTCCATCATCGTCGTGGCGTCGCCGCCCGTGCTGAGCGTGCGGATCTTGCCGTTGTCGTAGTCGGCGATGACGAGGTTGCCCGACGCGTCGAAGATCAGGTTCGCCGGGTTGTTGAACGACACCGGCGCCACGTTGCTCTCACCGGGCTCGGACGAGCCGGCGACGGTCGTGACGGTGACGCCGTCCATCTGGTCGACGACGGGCGGCACGTCGGAGCCGCCACCGCTACCGGGGCCGGCCGATTGAGAGGGTTCTCCGGCGCCCGCCCCGTCCGCTCCGGCACCGGCGG
>CALKVR010000621.1 GCA_938004815.1 uncultured Polyangiaceae bacterium
GGCCCCACCGCCTCGCGGCCGATCGCCTCACGGAGCCGCTCTGCGGCCGTGGCGGCGGCCTCGGCCCCGGTGTCCGGCATGAGCACGGCGAACTCCTCGCCGCCCACCCGAGCGACCAGGTCCATCGCGCGCGCCTCACGCGACAGCACCACCGCGACGTGGCGCAGAACCTCGTCGCCGAACGCATGGCCGAAGCGATCGTTGTAGGTCTTGAAACGATCCACGTCTGCGAGGACGAGGGCGACCGGCCTCCCCGAGCGGCGCGCCTCGGACAGATCGCGGAGCGCGCACTCCTCGAAATAGCGGCGGTTCGAGAGCTTGGTGAGACCGTCGGTCGTCGCGAGCTCTTTGAGGCGGACGTTCGCGCTCTCGAGCTCGGCGGTGCGGGCCTGCACGGCCGACTCGAGGTCTTGGGTGTAGCGCTCGAGGTGGGCGGCCATGTCGTTGAAAACCGAACCGAGCTGGCCCAGCTCGTCGTCGGCGCGATGCGGCGCGCGCGCGCTCATGTTGCCGGCGCGGATGTCGGCGGCGACCCGCGCGAGCTCTGCCACCGGGGCGCCGAGCATCCGGCGATGCAAGAGGTAGAGCAGCACGCCGAGGCCCGCCATCGTGCCGAGGACGAAGAGGGCGGCGTCGCGCTTGCCGGAGAAAATCTCGCCCCGGAGGCGCGCCTCGGTGAGCGTCGCGCGCAGCGTGCCGACGGAGTGGGCGAGGCGCAGAGGGACGACGATGCTGAGCCCGCCCTCGCCATCGTCGACGATCTCGGCCTCACCCGACGCCCGCGCGACGCCGGCGTGCTCGCCAAACCTGCGCGGATCGAGATCGGCGATGACGCGACCGCCTAGATCGACGACCTGGAGCTCACGGATGTCCGGGTACCGATCCGGAAAGTTCGCGACGTTGTCGACGACCGCCTGCGCGCGCTGATGCCGGCCCTCGGCGACGGACGGCGCGAGCGCGAGGCCGAGCAGCTCGAGCGCCTGCAGGTTGGTACGGCGGAACTGCGCGCGTTGCTCCGAGGCTTGGCGCTCGGTGGCGATCACGGCCGAGAAGGTGGCGGCCGCGGTCACGACGACCGAGAGCGCGATGGCCACCTTGGCCGAGAGCCTCATCGGATCGTCACGCTCCCCTCGACGGAAGCGAGATCACGAAGCGCGACCCGGGGGAAGCGGCCTCGAAGCGCACCGCGCCGCGATGAGCCTCGACCAGGGTGCGCACGAGAAGCAGCCCTAGCCCGGCCCCGCCGTTCTTGGTCGTTTCGCCCGACCACAGACGCGACTCGTCCAGACCGGGGCCGTTGTCCTCGACGACGAAGGTAGCGGCGCCCGCCGCGTCGGCGCGCACCTCGACCCGCACCGCGCCCCCGGCCTCGCAGGCTTGCACCGCGTTCTGCACGAGGTTCGCGATGACGGGTGGAAACAGGACCGGGTCCACCGCGACTTCGAGCTCCTCGGGCTCGACGCGGACCTCGACCGTGACGGCGTCCGAGACGACGACGCCGCTGAACGCGTCGTCGATCACGCGTCGGGCCGCGACCAGATCCGACTCGAGCTCGCCGCCGCGGGCCACGTCGAACAGGCGCGTCACCAGGTCTTGGGCGATGCGCACGTTGCGCTCGGCGCGCTCGAGGCAGCGAGCGCGCGCGTCCTCATCGTCGGACTTTTTCACCAGGTAGAGCGCCGACGCCGTCACGCCGAGCAGGTTCCTCAGCTCATGGAGCGAGCCGGCGGCGAGCGCCGCCGCGACCTCGGGCCGGATCCTGGTCATGACCGATTGGAGGGAATCATAGCGTCGTCGTGCTCGAACAGCTCGGTGCCGTGATCTCACCCCCCCGGCCCCCCTCACTGCGTGAGGGGGGTGGTCCGCCCTTCGACAGGACGAGGGCCAGGCGGACGATCTGGACGGGGCACGGCGCCCCCGCGAAGACCTCGGCGATTTCGCTGGGCTTGGCCGCGCCGTCGCCGCGGATCGTCGCGGTGACGTCGAAGCCGACGAGGTCGCCGGCGAGCCCGGCGTGGCGCACGGCGTGGAGGGCCTCGCCGCCGAGGACGCTCGCGGTCTCGACGTACGAACGGACGTCGACCATCTTGGCGAGCGCCTTGACCTCGCGCCGAACCTTGATCGACGTCTCGGCGAGGACCGCGCGCACGCGCTCGTCGAGCCAGGCGTCGACCGGCGTCGTGCCGGCGAGATCGCGCGCGACCGAGCGAGCGAGCACCACCGCGTAACGCGCGCCCGCCACCGCGGCCGAGACGCTCGGCGCGCCGGGGGCGACGCGCTCGATCCGCGTGAACGTCAGCCCCTCGGGGGAGCGCTCGGTCATCTCGACCGCGAGCTCGCGGAGCCGCTCGGCGTCGAGCCGGGACGGGACGCGCACGTCGATCGCCTCCTCCAAGCTGAGCACGCCGAGGGACAGGGCCGGCCCGAAGGTCATGTCGGGCTTGGGGTGGAAGCCGCGGGTGTACTCGACCTCGAGCCCGACGCGCCGGAACACGCGCGGCAGCTCGCGGATGAGATCGAGGTGGCCGAGGAGCGCCATCGGCCCCGTCTTCTCGAACCAGAACCGGAGCGTTTCGCGGGCAACGCCACCTTGCTGGATGACCTTCCTCGCCGCCATTTCACCCCCCCGGCCCCCCTCACTGCGTGAGGGGGGAGCATCGGCGGCGACCAAGGGCAGGCGCTTTTTCTCGTGCGCGCCGAGACGCTCCAGGTAGTCGACGCGCTCGTCGCGCATCCTGGTCATGTCGCAAGCGACGCCGCAGTCGTAGCAGACGAGGCGGCGGCGGTCGGCGACGGCGTCGGCGACGTTGTCGTGGTGGACGAACGCCCCGGCGACCTTGCCGCACGGCGGGCTCAGGCGGCTCTGCAGCGCCTTTCGGTACTCGCGCGCGAGAAACCCGTCTTCGAGCCCGACGTCGATGTGCGACCACGGCAGCCGCGCGCTCACCGGGATCGTGCCCAGGTACGTCGCGGTCTCGATGCCCTCGGCGTCGAGGGCGTCGCGCCAGCGCGAGAGATCGAGGTGCTCATCCCACGAATCGAACCTCGCGCCCGCCTTGAACGCCCGCTCGAGCACGTTCGCGAGGCGGCGGTCGCCGCGCGCGAAGATACCCTCGAGCACGCTCGCCTTGGCGTCGTGCGTCTTGAGGCGCAACCCGCGGACGGCGCGCGCGCGGTCACGAAGCATCGCCTGCTTGCGATCGACCTCGGCGAGGGCATCCATCGCGCACCATTGGAACGGCGTGTGCGGCTTGGGCACGTGCACCGAGACGCTGACCGTCACCTCGGCCGGCTTGCCGCGCCCGGCGGCGCGCTTGCCCGTCTCGAGGGCGCGCGCGCCCGTCTCGACGATCCCCCGCACGTCTTCATCGGTCTCGGTCGGGAGACCGCAGATGAAGTAGAGCTTCATCTTGCCCCAGCCCCGCGAAAAGACGCGCTCGGCCGTCTCGAGCAGCTGCTCTTCGGTGACGTTCTTGTTGATGACGTCGCGCATCCGCTGCGTCCCCGCCTCGGGCGCGAACGTGAGCCCCGTCGCGCGTACGCGGCGGAGCTCGTCGAGCAGCTCGGGCTCGAGCCCATAGGCGCGCAACGACGAGACGCCGAGCGAGATCTGTCGGTCCGCGAGCTCGCTCGTCACCTTCTTGATGAGCGGCGAGATGCAGGACACGTCGGCGGTCGAGAGGGCGGTGAGCGACACCTCGTCTTGGCCGGTCGCCTCGACCGCGCGCAGCACGGTGTCGACGATCTCGGCCGGATCACGCTCGCGCACGGGGCGGTAGATCATCCCCGCCTGGCAGAAGCGACAGCCCTCGGTGCAACCGCGGGCGACCTCGATCGAGAGTCGATCGAAGATCGCCTCGGGCCCGCCCGTCGGGCTCACCGCCGGGAACGGGTACTTGGCGAGATCGACGAGCGAGCGATCGATGGGAAACGGGAGGCTCGGATCGGCGGGGCGCTCGACGACCTCGAGGCCGGTAGCGGGGTCGACCGCCACCGTGTAGAGCGACGGCACGTACACGGCGCCGAGCCGCGCGAGGGCACGCAGCCGCTCGGCGCGCCGCACCCCCGCGTCGCGCAGCGACTTCCACGTCACGGCGATCTCTGTCGCCTTGCTCTCGCCGTCGCCGATGACGATGGCGTCGATGAACGGCGCGAGGGGCGCGGGGTGCGTCGCCACCGGACCGCCCGCGATCACCAGCGGATCGGTCTCGCCCCGGTCGGCGGTCCGCAGCGGGATGCCGCCGAGCTCGAGCATGTTGAGGATGTTCGTGTACGTGAGCTCGAACTGGAGCGAGAAGCCCACCACGTCGAACGCAGCGAGCGGCTTCTTGGACTCGAGCGTCACGAGGGGCAGCCCCCGCGCCCTGAGCTCGGCCTCCATGTCGACCCACGGCGCGTAGCAGCGCTCGGCGAGCGTGCGCGGGTCGTCGTTCAAGATGCCGTAGAGGATCTTGAAGCCGAGGTGGCTCATCCCGATGTCGTAGACGTCGGGGAACGCGAGGCAGACCTTCGCAACCTCCGGCGCCCACGAGCGGACCTTGGACCCGACCTCACCCCCGGTGTAGCGGGCGGGCTTGGTGACCTTGTGCAGAAACGCGGAGTAGGGGTGCGGCTCGGCGGACGTGAGGGCGCTCATGCTTCGTTTGGGGCGGAAAAACCCCCGCCTTCTCGTAGCACAGCTGCCCCCGGGTCAACCGGCCTTGTCACACGCGTCGAGGTCCTTTCGCGACCCGGCATCCCGCATGCATTTCATCCGCTTGACCCACGGGACGCGCCCGAACTCGGGCGGCTTGGCCCGCCGCTCGCAGTCCTTCTCGAGCTCGGCCTCGATCTTCTCGGGGAGCCTCTTGCCAGCGTCGTCGCCGAGGACCCGGATGACGTTCTCGCAGACCTCGGCGCCGTCGGGCGCTCGCAGCCAACCGACCCAGAACACGAGCGCCGCGAGCGCCAGCGCGCCGAGCATGCCCCCCAGGATCTTCAAGGCTTTCATCGCGCGTCCTCCTTTCTCTGGAGGACGGCCGCGCGGGGGCGCAGTCGCCCGAAATCGACCGGGTTCGAGTAAGCTCGGCACGCGGTGCCCCTCGCCGAGACATTCCTGGCGTTCGTCCCCGAGGGTCTTCGCGCCCGCCTGGGTGCGTCCGACGTCGAGCGCACCCTCGGACGAGCCCTCGCCTCTGCTCGAGCCGAGGTCGCGATGCCGTCGGTCTCGGACGAGGACTTCGCCGCTCACGCGGCCGAGCGGCTGAGCCCCGAGCTGGCGAGCCTGGAGGATCCGGCGGCCGCGCTCGCGGGCGTCCACGCCCTCGATCTCTTGATCGCCCTCGGCTGCCGTCGGGGCGACGAGCGCGCCCTCGCCGCCTTCGACGCGCGGTTCGGCGCGGACGTCGATCTCGCCATCAAGAAGAGCCCCTCCCTCGGCGTCGCGCCCGACGAGTTCAGGCAGCTCGTCCGCACCCGCCTCTTCGTGAACGAGCCAGGCCGCGCCTCGAAGATCGCCTCGTACTCGGGGCGCGGCCCGCTCAAGGGGTGGGTGCGCGTCACCGCGGCGCGGCTCGTCGTCGACCTCGCGCGGCAGAGCACCCCCGACAAGCCCGAGGGCGACGAGCGCGTCTTCGATCGGCTGCCCGGCGCCCTCGACCTCGAGACCGAGGTGATCCGCGCCGCGTCACGCCAGGATCTGAACGATGCGATGAAGCGCGCGTTCGCTCGGCTCGACGTGCGCGACCGGAACCTCCTCCGTCAGCGCTACGTGCACGATCTCGCCGGCGACAAGATCGCGCAGCTCCACGGTGTCCACCGCGCCACCGCGTTCGGCTGGATCGAGGCGGCGCGCAGGGCGCTCCTGAAAAAGATCGAAGAAGAGCTCGGCGGGCGGGCGCAGGGCCGCGAGCTCGAGAGCCTCCTCGCCGCGCTCGGCAGTCGCCTCGACATCAGCCTTCGGGCGGTGATGACGAGCGACGACGGCTGACCGGGCCATGGGTGTCCCACCAGGCGCGGACCTCGTCGAGCCGTTCGGTCCGGGTCTTCATCGGCAGGCGCTCGAGCATGCGGCGGCCGTAGCCCCGCGTGACGAGCCGGCGGTCGAGCACCGCCACGATGCCGCGATCTTGCCGGGTGCGAATGAGCCGGCCTACGCCCTGCTTCAGGGTGATGGCGGCCGCGGGGACGGAGTAAGCCGCGAACGGGTCGAGGCCGGCCGCCTCGAGCGCCGCACACCGGGCGCTGACGACCGGATCGGTCGGTACGGCGAACGGCAGCTTGTCGATGACGACGAGCCGGAGCGCGTGACCGGCGACGTCGACCCCCTCCCAGAAGGTCATGGTGCCCACGAGCACCGCGTCGCCGTGCTGGCGAAACCGCGCGATCAGCGCGTTCTTGGGCGCCTCGCCCTGCACGAGCACCTCGCGGCCCGTGCCGCGCGCGAGCGCAGCCCCGAACGCGCGCAGGGCCCGGACCGACGTCGTGAGGACGAACGCGCCGCCCCCGGCCACGTCGACGAGCTCGGTCACGCGCTCGATGGCGGCGTCGTTGAACGCCGGGCTGTTCGGCTCCGGCAGATCGCGCGCCACGTAGAGGAGCGTGCAGGCGTCGTATGCGAACGGCGACCCCACCTCGAGCTCGTCGATCGTCGTGCCCAGGGGTTGATCGAGCCCAAGCCGCTGCCGCACGAACGAGAACGGCGTGGCGCCGACCTCGTCCGAGCCCGCGACGGGCACGCTCGTGAGGGTCGCGCTGGTCAGGACCACGCCGCCCGTGCGCGCGAACACGCGCTGCCGCAACGTATCGCCGACCGAGATCGCGGCCGCGCCCAGGACGACGCTCCTCCGCTTGCGCGTGACCCAGAGCGCGTGCTCCGTCGGCGGATCGACCAGCCGAGAGAGGTCCTCGCGCAGCTCGGTCGTGCGCCTGGCGACGCCGAGGAGCTGCTCGGTGGTGGCGTGGGTCTCGGCGAACCCGGCGAGCGACTCGAGCGCCGTGTCGAGCCGCGCGTAGCGC
>CALKVR010000622.1 GCA_938004815.1 uncultured Polyangiaceae bacterium
CACCACATGTGGGTGCACGACACGGGGGGCGAGGGGTTCTACGTGGGCAGCACGCAGTCGAACGGCCACACCATCACGTGCGCCGGCCAGCAGGAGGTCCATCAGCCCCATTTTCTGGAAGGCATCGAGATCCACGACATGCTGATCGAGGACACCGGCTGGGACGGGATGCAGGTCGGCATGGCGCACCAGGGCTGCGCGGTGCGCGACAACGTCATCCGCCGGGTTGGGCTCGCCGGCGAACAGTACCAGCAGCAGGGCCTCCAGATCGGGACGTACTCGCGGTGCGAAGTGCGCCGAAACACGCTCAGCGACGGGCCCGCGATGGGCGTCTTCGTGCTCGGCGCATTCGACACGACGGTCGCCGACAACGTCATCGCGCGCTTCGGTGAGGACACCGTGTACGCGAACCTGAACATGACGCCGGGGCCGGCCGCGTACCGCATCGTCCACAACACGCTGCTCGGCTTCGGCGGCTCGGCCGTGCGGGTGTTCGGCGATCAGGTCGAGGGTGCGGTGGCGTGGAACAATTTCGTCGTCGGGCCCGACACCGCCATCGCCGCCGGTGGCGACGTGGGTTGGGAGGCGAGCGGCAACGTCTTCGCACCAGACGCGGAGTCGGCGGGGTTCGTCGACGCGACCGCGGACGACTTTCATCTGCTCGACGACTCTCCCGCCCGCGGAGCCGGCGTCGACCACACCCAGGACGGCTTCGACGTCGATCGAGACGGGTACCTGCGCGCGATGCCGCCTGCGGCGGGTGCGTACGAGCACCTGGGCGACTCACCTACCGGAGGGGCCGGCGGAGGCGCGAGCAGCTCGAGCGCTTCGAGCGCGGCCGCGGGCTCGGCCGCATCGGGCGCGGGAGCCGGAGCCGGCTCGTCCGGTGCTGGCGGCGGCGCGGCCGAGGACGGCGACGGCGACGGCGAGAGCGGATGCGACTGCCGCTCGAGGCCGACTCGCGATGGCGGCGCGCCGCTCGCCTTCGGGCTCTTGGTCGCGGCCGCCCTCACCAGGGCACGGAGAGGATGCCGTCGTCCGCGGTAAAGAAGACGCGGTCGCCTGCGACGCTCATCGAGGTGATCACATCGACGCCGTCGAAGAGGACGAGCTCGTCGACGTAGCTCGGTGTCAACGCCAAGAGGCGGGGACCCTCGCGGGTGTAGAGCCACCCTTCGCGGACGCGGAGCTCGTCGCGGTCGGCGCGGAGCTCACCGACGTGGTGCACCCCCGACTCGATGTCTGCCTTGTCGACGACGAAGAGGCGCTCGCCTTGGCCGAGGTACGCGTAGGCCTCGTCGACCTCGACCTCGATCGGCCACGCCCCGAGCTCGACCTCCAGCTGGTCGATCTGCTCGGTATCGCTCGCCGTCGCCACCCAGTACTCGGGACGGTCGCCGTCGTAGCCGGCGACCCAGGTGAGCGCGCCATCGGGGGCGAAGTCGACGATCTCGACCGCGCCGCCGGAGAAGATCGTCTGGATCTCCCCCGAGGTCAGGTTCGCCTCGACGATCTCGTTGTCGACCAACCACGCGAGAGACGAGGGGCCCGAGACACGGAGGTGGGAGGCGCTCGAAGGCCCGGGCGCGATGATCTGCGGCGTCGTCTCCGGGAAGACGAAGCGGACGACGTCGCCGTTCATGGTCACGCCGAAGACCGAGCCGCCGACGATCTCCAGATCCGCGATCGGCGTCATCAGATCGATCGTCGTCCCCTGCGGGATCGATCGCATGACGGTGGTGGCATCGGTGCGCCAAGCGAGGAGCACGCCGTCCGACTCGACCTCGATGATGGGCGACGAGTCGGCTTCGACGACGACGTCCTCCTCGCAGCGCACCGACTCGCCCTCGGGCACGCAGGCGCCGCCGTTGCAGCCGTGGTCGCAGTGGCCGCAGGTGATCGAAGCGTCGAGCCGTGACTCGCAGCCGTCGGCGTCACCGGGCGGCCCGTTGCACGACTCGGTGCCCTCTTGGCAGTAAGGCTGCGGCGTACCGTCGTCGTCGGGGTCCGGGTAGTACCAGCCGTCGTCGTCGTACCCGCTCGCGCCCGGGTTTCCCTTGCAGTCGCAGCTGGTAGCGTCGTCGGCGGCCTCGTTCGCCGAGCTCTGGCAGGCGTTGCAGCTTTTGCCGCACGCATCGGCTTGCTTGCAGGTCGAGACCGCGAACACGAGCAACGCGGCGCGAAAGACGTCGGAGCGGCGGCGACGAGCTTGTTTCATCGGCTGATCCCTCCCTTCGGGAACGCCCGGCTTGCGGGCGTGCGTAGGCGCTCTGCACCGAGCGTGCCCATGGCGACACTGTCATGCTCTACGCGAACCGCCGCGAAACCAAGACGATCGAACCGATCGCATGCGAACGCGACTGCCGTTCGCCAGGTCTACCGCGCGCTACTGCGCGTACTGGCGAACGCGCTCCGCGTACGGGCTCGACGGGTTGGCGGCGAGGAACGCCTGCGCGAGCTTGGCGGCACGCGCGCTCTGCCCGCTCGCCGAGAGCGCCTGGATCGTGAGCACGGCGCGCTCTTGACCGAGCGACCCTCGCGGGATCGACTTGTCGAGGTCGCCGAGAACGCCGAGCGCTTGCGACGCGCTGCCCTGCGCGAGGAGCGAGCGCGCCTTCTGAACGGCGGCCACCTCCTCCATCAGCTTGGACGACGCGGCCGCGCCGGCTTGGTCGTTCGCGCCACCAGAGGTTGGCTTGGTCGCGGCGTCGGCGGCCGGCGGTCTCGCCGCGCTATCCTTCGCGCCGGTGGGGCGAGACGAGCTGTCTGCGTGCGCGCCGCCCGCCGAGTCGGTCGCGGTGGTCGCGGCAGAATGCGGGTCGGTGAGTGGCTCGGGGGCGGGCGCGTCGGCGACCGCGGCAGCCGGATCGGTGGGCGTGGGTGCCCCGCTCTCGAGGAGCGCGCTCTCGGCGGGCGCGCTCTCTGCCGGAGCAGGCTGCGAACGGAAAACCCCCGCGGTGGCTACCACCGCCCCGAGGATGATCCCCGCGAGCCCGACCTTGGTCGCAAAGGCGAGGCCCGCGATCGGAGGCGCCCCCGTCGCGGCGACGCCCGAACCAGCGGCCGCGCCGCCGGCCCCTGCACCCACACCGCCGGAGGCCGCGCCGCCCGACGACGCGCCGCTCGCCGCGGCCCCAGCCGCACCGCCGGCGAGCGGGCCGAGCGCAGTCTCGATGCCTGCCCACATCTCGGCGCGCATCGCGGGCGACGGCCCGGTGTCATCGGCGCGCGACGCGTCGCGCCCCGCGTCGAGCAGTCGCTGCGTGAAGTCATCCCCGAAGAGGCGCGGCGGCTCTTTCACAGCGCACCTCCTGCGGCGGCGCGCCGCGACGAGACCACGCCGTCATCCGACGGCTCATCGGCGTCCTTGAACGACATCGGACGGGCTCGAATCGCGCTCGAGCGAGGGGGCGGCGGACGATCTTGCTGGGCGCGGATGCGCGCTACCGACCGCTGGAACGCCTCGCGAGCAAGTCGCAGCCGCGAGTAGACGGTGCCGAGCGGGATCGCGAGGAGCTCGGCGATCGCGTCACCCGACATGCCGTCGATCTCGAAGAGCGTGAACACCGCCCGCTGCTCGAGTGGCAACGAGTCGAGGATGGCTTCGAGCATCGCGGCCGCTTGGCGGCGCTCGGCCTCGGCCCCGACGTCGGCGCTCTCGTCGGCGAACGCGAGCACCGCCTCTTCGTCGCCGACCTGCCGCCGGACGTGCGCCAGGCGCTGTCTATCTCTCGCCACCCGCATCGCGATCCCGAACAGCCAGGTCGAGACCTTCGACCGACCTTCGAACTCGGGCAGCTTGCGATGGACCACGACAAACACGTCTTGCACCGCGTCCGGCAAATCCGACTCCCGCACCCCCAGCTTGCGCAGGGCCTTCCACACGAACGAGACGTGCTCGTCGTAGATGGCGCGCAAGGTGGGTACCCCTTGGGTCATCGTCTGCCTCTAGGTGGCCGGTCGGCCGGCCAGCCATCATGAAAAAGCGCGCCGGGGAGAAAGTCCCCCCCCGAGCCGCTTCATGGCCGATCTTTCTCTGCTTTCGCCGGCTCGAGCCAGAAGCGAACCCCGAGGCCGGTGTCGAAGCTGACCACTTGCTCCGGGTAGGGCAGGACCGTCCCCGCCGCTCCCTCGGTCACGGTCAAGTCGTCCTGGAGCACCGGAAAGTCCATCCCCAGGTCCGCGTACACCCCGAACGGCCCGACGATCCGTCGGCTTATCTCGAGCTGCGGCCCGACCGCCAGGTACGCGCCGTGGTTCTGATCGCCGCCGCCCTCACGGGTCGACTCCAGGTTGGCGGTGCGCCGGCCGGCCGTGAACCGGGCGCACCCCGCGAGGCCGAACTGTTCGATGAACGGGTCGCGCACGCAGGCCCGCGTCCGGCCGCCCGCGAAGGCGTAGTTCACGTGAAAGAAATCGAGATCGACCTGCTCCTTCGGGAGCCAGATGAACGCAACGCCGAAGCTCGCATAGGGGATGTAGGCGTCGACACCCAGCACGGCACCGGCGGTGTCGCTGATCAGCGTCGCGGAGTCGTAGATGGCGCCGAGCGACGCGACGATCGGCGGGATGCCTTCGTCCACCACCGGCGACGGGCGCGGCGCGTCGATCGCCGGAAGCAAGTAGTACCGTCGCCACCAAGGTGTGGGCGGCGGCCCGGTCGGCGGGGGCGGCGGGAGGTCGACGGGCGCAGCAGGCCCGGCCTCGAGCACGATCGTCAGCGTCACCACCAGCCCGCGCGCGAGCACGTCGCAGCCCGGGCCCACGTCGGCGAGGCGGCGCTCACCGCTCCGCTTGCCCGAGACCACCATCAGCGCTTCGAACCCGCGCGGCTCGGCGGGCTGGATCGTGAGCTCGAGCGCGACGTCGCGCGGCTCCGGGCCCGAGAGGATCGGCGCGCCGGCGAGCGCCTCGACCTCGGGGCACGCCTCGGCTCCGGCCGCCCGACGAACGCGGAGCGTGCCGCTCAGGGGCTCGGCGCGCGCGACGCCCCACGGAGAGAACACCAACATGCATGCCGCGAGCGAGCTCGCGCGGACCCACATCGCGCAAGCGGCATGCTAGTCGGAATCTCTACAGGTTCTCGACCGACTTGCGCAGCTCGGAGACGAAGTTCGCTCGCGGCCGCAACAGGAGCGTGCGCACCGGCTTCCACGTGCCGCGAATGACGGCCGCGTTGGCATCGACCCCCTGCGCGTCGAGCAGATCATCGAGGAAGTCGACGCTGTAGCTGCTGCTGGTGTCGCCGTCGCTCCTCGTCTTGTAGTCGACGCCCTCTTGGGCCGAGGCGGCGCCGGCAACCAGGAACGTGGCGAGGAGGGTGAGGCCAAGGGTCATTCGCTTCGTCATGCCCGATGGACACCGGGCCGCGCCGCTCCTTGGGCGTCACTCGAGGCGCATGATCGCGTCGAGGTCCTGAGCGACGAGGGCGCGCAGCCCCTCGGTCAGCCGGTCGGCGTCGAGCTCGACCGAGACCGTCACGACGGCCCGGGTGCCCGCGGCGACCGGCGTCTCGATCGGCCGATCGAGGCCGAGCACGCGGCCCGTTCCCGAGCTCGCGAGATCGCCCCAGGCATCTCGGAGGGTGTCGGCGGCCTCCGACCCGCGCTCACCAAACTCGCCCGAGAGCGCGATGGCGAGGCCCACGTGCTCACGCGCGGTCGGGCGCGCCGCCGCCCCCACCGCGGTCGCGACCTCGAGGAGCCCGCGGGCGGCTTGCTTCCACTCGTCGTCGAAGGGGCCGAGCGCGACCGCGACCGCGGGCGCGTCGCCGAAGCGCGCGACGAGAGGCGCGAGCGGATCGCCGTCGAGCGCCGGCCTCGCGTCGAGCTTCTTCAGGGCGTAGAGCGTCGCGATCCGCGCGGTGCCCCGCCCGCCGAGGCCACCCTGCTGGTAGACGGCGACGTCGCGGCCGATGCGGGCGAAGGCGCGGGGCTCGGTCCCGAGCCGGCCCGATACGCGCGCCAGGTCGGGCCTGTCCTCACTGCGGACGACGTCGCTGGTCAGACGCTTCTCGAGCTTTTTCTGGAGGACGAGCGGATCGGCGTTGTGGCGCACGTACGCGGTGCCGCACGAGAGCGGCTCGCCATGCCGCGCGAGGATCGCCTCGGGGACCTGACGGAGGTCGAACCCGAGCTTCTCTCGGAAGCCATCGAAGTTGGTCTCGGGGACGATCCGAGCGACGGCGGGGATGAGCCAAGGGACCTGCGCGATCGCCCGCGGACTGGCGCGCACGAGCCAGTCGAGGCCGGCGCGCGGGACGAGGCGATCGAGCGGGAGCGCGGGCAGCGGCTCGAGCGGGGGCTTGGGCGCCGGCGGCGGCGCCGAAGAGCACGCGCCGAGCGCCGCGAGCGCCGCGAGCCCGAGGAGCCCGCGGCGGACGATCAGACGATCTTCAGCCACGCGAATTTGCGGTTCTTGGAGCCCACCCGAACGAGGTGCCGTGCACCGCGCGCGAGCTTCATGAAGGCGTCGGCCTCGCCGAGCTTCTTTCCGTCGAGCTGGACTGCGCCCTGCTTGATCGATCGCGACGCCTCCGAGTTCGAGGCCGAGAGCCCCGCGAGCGCGAGCGCTTTGCAGAGCATGACGACGCCGTCATCGCTTGGGATCTCGTGCTCGGGCGCGTCGTCGGGGACGGCGCCTTGGGCGACCTCTCGCCGCCGCTCGAGCGCAGACGCGGCGGCGGCCGCGTCGTGGAAACGCGTGACGATCTCTACCGCGAACGCCTCTTTCACGGCGACGACGTTGGCACGGCCAGCCTCGACGTCGGCCTTGAGCGCGCGGATCTCGTCGAGCGAGCGGCGCGAGAGCAGCTCCATGTAGCGCCAGACGACGAGATCGTCGACGAGCATGAGCTTTTGCAACATGTCGAAGGGCGGCTCGTCGATGCCGACGTAGTTGTTGGCGCTCTTCGACATCTTCGCGCCGACGACCTTGCCGCCCTCGAACCGCGCGTCCGTCCCCTCGAGCAGCGGCGTCGTCATCACGATCTGCGCT
>CALKVR010000623.1 GCA_938004815.1 uncultured Polyangiaceae bacterium
AACATCGAAAAGGCGATCGCCGAGGCAGACCCCAAGACGGCGCAGCTGGTGGCGGCCGAGGCGGTCTGCTCGGCCGAGCTGAAGGACCACGCCAACTGGGAGCTGGTCAAGGAGCTCTGCAAGCGGGCGAAAGGCGACACCGGCAAGATGCTCCGGTACGCGATCGACGAGGTCGAAAGCCAGGAGGACGAGCACTACTACCACACGCAGGGCTGGGCCCGAGAGCTCTGGCTCGACGCGATGGGGCTGCCCGCAGCCCTGCCTCCTCCGGAAGAGAAGCGTCACGTCGAGACCGCCATCGGGGCCGCCAAGGCCAAGAACGCGCGCGGGCCCGCGGCGCGTCGCCACACGGACTGACTTCGGATCGGGTACATCCATCGGGATGATCCGACCCAAGGTGCTCTACATCGGCCTCGAGCCGTCTCTCGTGGACTTCAGCTCGATGCCGGATCTGAACGCCGAGAAGGTCTCGGCAGGGATCGGCGCGGACATCGAACGGATGCGGGCGAGCGGCTACGACGCCACGTGGTTTCCGCTCGACCGCGGCGAGACGGCCGAGGCCAGCCTCGGCGCCGAGCTCGACCGCGTCGCGTACGATTGCGTCGTCGTGGGAGCGGGGATCCGCGCCATCCCCGACCACTTTCTGCTCTTCGAGAAGCTCGTCAACGTCATCCACGCCCGCGCCGCCTCGGCCAAGATCTGCTTCAACACCAAGCCGACCGATACGCTCGAAGCGGTGCGGCGCTGGGTCTGAGGGCGGCCGGCGGTCACCCTCGCCGCAGCGTGGCGACGAGGGCGGCCGCGCGGTCGCGCTTGGTCTCGAGCTCGCCCAGGCAGGCAGGGCCCCCGCGCTCGAGCGCCCGGCACACCTCGGGGCGCACCGCGTAGATGCTGCACCGAAACGTGCCGGAGACGCGGTCGAACGCGAGCGCCGCGCAGCGACCATCCTCGATCTTCATGAAGCAGCGGTTGCCGCGCCAGGTCGTCAGGCCCTGAGCGATCTCGTCCATGCGATCCCAGTCCGAGCCATGAACACGCGCGTGCTCGGGCGACGTCGATAGGCAGCACGCGGCGCAGCTGCGGCAGTCGTCGGGGGCGACCACGAGCGCAAGGTAGCTTGGCGACTCGGCCCGCGCCCCCCCGATGCATCGTCGATCCAGCGGGATGCGCACCTAAATCGGGTCGCCCTGCGATCGCCCGAGGTGCCGCAGGACAGCGAGCGTAGGATGCGCGCCATGCTTCAAGGGGCTCGTGGGTCGATCGCCGCCGGCACGTTCGTGTTCCTCGCCGCGACCGCCTGGTCGGCCGGGGCCGCCGCCGATCCGCTGACCGCCGAGGAGCGGACCGAGCGCTGCGCCGCCATCCGCGACGTGGCGGCGTCCAACGGCATCTCGGCCGGCTACCTGTTCGCCGGCATCGCGAGCGCCGAGACCAACCTCTCGCACTGCCACTCCGAGCTCGAGTGGGCCTGTCAGGGCCCCGATTCGATCGACTGCGGCGGGCCCGTCGTCGCGGGCGCGGGCGACGGGCCTTGCAGCCTCCAAGAGGGCGGCCTCGGGATGTTCCAGTTCGACGGTGGCACCTTCGACGAGACGATCGAGCGTGACGGCGACGGCGTGCTCTTGCTCTCGGGCAACGTGACGCGAGCGATCGACTTCGTCGTGAACATGGTGATGAGCTCGCAGTACGTCGACGCCTCGACGCCCGAGGCGGCCAAGGCTTGGCTGAACCAGGTCACGGTCGGGGGCGAGCACTGGGACGCGTGGATCAAGACCGTCACGCACTACTACAACGGCTGCACGCCCACCGGCTGCAGCGTCTACGCCCAGCGCTACGCGCACTACGACGAGAACGGGCGCGACGTCTTCGAAGAGCAGGGCGAGGCGTTTTGGCAGGTCGAGCTCGGCGTCTGCGCCATGATCGGCGACGAGCCGCGCCTGCTCGAAGAGACCGACCCCTGCTTCACGAAGGGCGGCCCCCTGCCCTATTGGCGTGTCGGCATCGGCGGCGAGAGCAACCTCCACGTGTGGACGGGCACGACCGCCGAGGCGGACGCGATCAATTTCGCCGAGTGGAACCTCTCGTTCGCCAGCGCCGGCGAGTATCTCGTCGAGGTGACGGCGACCGGCGGCACGTCGGCGGCGGCGCGCTACGTCGTCGAGCACGCCGGCATGACCGAAGAGATCATCGTCGACCAGAACTTGGCGGCCGAATTCGTGGAGCTCGGCACGTTCGTGTTCGACACCGAGGGCGGGCAGCGCGTCTACCTCGGGGACAACACCGGCGAGGCGAGCGCCGAGAAGATCGTGGCGGACGCGATCCGCATCACGCGCGTCGACGTCCCGTCGGGCCCCACGACCACGACCGGCAGCGGCGCGGGCCCGGCCACCGGGGCGGGGGGCGGCGCCGACGGTGCAGGCGGCGCCGGTGGCTTCTACTCGTACGACGGCAGCGACGACGACGACGGGTGCTCGGCGTCGGCCTCGCCCGTCCCGAGCCTCTTCGCGCTCGCGCTCGTAGGCCTCAGGGCGCGCTCGCGGCGGCCTTCGCCGAGCCCTCGACGCCTACCGCGTCGGCGCTGAGCGTCACCCCTCCGCCATAGGCACACGGAGAGTCGTTCGCAGCGCCGTTCCATCGCCAGCAGTAGGCGACCTGGATGCGCTCGAACGTCTCGTTCTTCTCATCCAGCCGGCTCACGCACCGGTGATTCGCGTCGGCCTTGAAGCGAACATCGTAGATCTCCACGCTGGTCGGCCCGCCGTGGCGCCGGAGACTCGCGTGCTTGATCCGAAGGCAGCCTGCCGGGTCGGTCGCCACCTCCCACTCGAGCGTCGCCGGGACGAGGTCGCCGGCCTCTTTC
>CALKVR010000624.1 GCA_938004815.1 uncultured Polyangiaceae bacterium
CGGTGGGCGCGATCGGCGCGCCCCGGGCGCCGAGCATCAGCGCTTCGCCTTCGCCCATGCCGGTGCCCGCCGCCGCCGACCCGCCCCCGCCCCAGCCGATCCCCGACCCGCCCGCCGCGCCCTCGCCGGCGGGCTTCGAAGCAGAAGCCCAGAAGCAGCTCTCTCAGGAGGAGTTGATGGAACAAGCCCGCAATTATGTCTGCCGCTCGTGCTCCAGCGGCGTTCCCATGGGCCACAAGTTTTGTGGTCGTTGCGGCGAAGCCGTTCCTCCCGAGATCGTGAGCGCTCAGACCCTCTACTTCGGGGACATGCAGAACCCGGCCAAGGCCAAGCTCATCCTCATCCGGGGTGAGGGCATGGACGGGCTCTCGTTCCACCTCAAGGCGGAACAACACATCGTCGGCCGCGACGGCCAGCTGCCGTTCCCGGACGATCCGTTCGTCTCGCGCCGCCACGCGAACTTCTTCTACCGCAACGGCAAGCTCGTCGTTCGCGACGAGGGCTCGCTGAACGGCGTGTACATGCGCGTGCGAGGCACCGTCGAGATCGCCCCCGGCGACATGGTCCTCGCGGGCGAGCAGCTGTTCCGCCTCGAGCTCAACCCGCGCGCGTCCGACGGCCAAGAGCCCGACGGCACGTACTTCTACTCGTCGCCGAAGCACCCGAGCGCGTTCCGCCTCGTGCAGATCCTCCAGGGCGGGTCGATCGGCATGACCGTGTGCGCGCGCGGCAACGCGCTCCAGATCGGCCGCGAGGGCGGCGACCTCAACTTCCCGGGTGATCTCTACATGTCCGGCTCGCACTGTCGGATCGAAGAGCAAGAGGGCCGCTTCACCCTCTCCGACCTCTCGAGCCGCAACGGCACCTACCTCCGCCTCAAGACCGAGCGCGAGCTCGGCCATGGCGACTACCTGTTCATCGGCCGCAAGCTGCTGCGCGTCGAGCTCAACACCAATTAGGCCAGCTTAGAGCCCAGTTCACATCTACTCGGCGTCGCAGAGGCGCGCGTACTTGCCGTGGGCTTTGCCCTCGGTGATGTCGGCGAGGCAGCCGGGCGCGCGGGTCGCGGCCTCGATGGCGTCCATCGCGAGCGCGCCCGACCAGTCGCGCGCTCCGTCGAAGCGCGCGCGGATGTAGCCGTCCTTGTCGATGATCCAAGTCTCCGGGTACTTGGTGGTGCCGTAGCGATCGCGCACCGTCGTCATCTCGGTATCGAGCAGGACCGGGAAAGGGATCTCACCGGGCGCGAGCTTGTCTTTCAGCTCCTCGTCGGCCGCGAACAGCGCGGCCAAGGTGTCGGTGACGGCCGACTTCTCTTCGTCGACGCTGACCGTGAGGAGCACGATGTCTCTGCGCTTCGAGAGCCGCATCGCGAGGTGCGCGAGCGAGGGCATCTCTTCACGACAGGGGTCGCACCAGCTCGCCCAGAAGTTCACGACCACGACCTTGCCCCGGTAGCTCGACAGGCTGACGGGATTGCCGCTCATATCCGGCAGGGTGAAGCCGGGGGCCGTCCGGTGGCGGCCCGGGTACGCGGGAGCGAGCGCGCAGGTCGCCGAGCAGAGCGCGCGCATCTGGTCGTTCTTCGCCGCCTGAACGAAGCTGAAGACACCGCCCGCGGCCGCGACGATGAACACGAACTGCACGGCGAAGTTGCGGCCTTTATCGGGTTGGCGGGCGCCAGCCATGCGTGGCGAGTCTTAGCACAGAGCCACGGTCCTAGAAGGGCGCGATCGCCAGACTGCGTCGCGCGGGCCGGTCTCTCAGGGTGGCCTCGAAGGCGGCCTTGTACTTGGCGAAGGAGCCCCCGGCGAGCGCAGCCGTGCGCAAAGCGCGGCCCTCGGCAACCCCGCCCTGTGCGAGGACGTACTCGACCCAGGCCCATTTTGCGCTGGTGGAGCGGACCTCGGCCCGGCCCCGAAGCCCCCGGCGTAACCGATCGAGCCGCGCGGTCACGACGTCGATCCCGGCGAAGGGCTGGCCGTCGAGGGGTGTGTTGCGCTTCGCGCAGAACGGCGCGATGCCGAGCGCGATCGGTGCGACGGTCGACAGCTCGGCCACGAACGAGACGCACTCGTCGATGTCGGCGTCGGTCTCGCCGGGCAGGCCGAGCATCAGATAGAGCTTCAGCCGTTTCATCCCATGCGCTCGCGCGAGCTCGGCGGCGCGACGCAGGTGCTTCACCTTGGCGCGGCGCTCGAGCGACTCGCGGAGCCGTTCGCTCGGGCCGTCCATGGCGGTCGTCAGTGTGCGGTAGCCCGCCGAGGCCAGGGCCGAGACGAAGTCGTCGCTCAGGCGATCGGGCCTGAGGCTCGAGAGGCCGACCTCGGCCCCGCGCGCGGCGAGGGTGCGGACGATCTCGGCGATCTTCGGGTGATCGCTGACGGCGGCGCCCACGAGGCCGACCCTCGTCGCGTCCTCGGGGATGGTCCCGAGGATGGTGTCCTTGGAGACGAGGCGCATCCCGCCGTTGGTCGAGCGGCGCATGACGCAGTAGGTGCAGGCGCGGGAGCAGCCGCGCTCGGTCTCGATCAGAAACATGTCCGAGAGCTCGGTGTCCGGCGTGCGGATGGCGCTCGAGGCCGGCAGGAGCGCGGTGTCGCACTTGGCCACCGGCGGCATCTGAGCGCCGTGGTGCTCGGGGACGAAGACGTGGGGCATCGCCGCGAGCGCGCGGAGCGCCTCCCGCTTCGACGCCGCGCCCGAGATAGCCTCCAGGACCGGCAGGACCAGCTCTTCGGCCTCGCCCATGACGATGGCGTCAGCGAATGCAGCCAGCGGGAGCGGGTTCGAGAAGGTCAGCGGACCACCGGCCAAGATGAAGGGCGCGTCGTCGGCCCGCTCGTCTCTCAGCGACGGAACCCCCGTCCGCTCGAGCATCGTCACGAGCCCCGCGAGCTCGAGCTCGTAAGCCACGCTGAACGCGACGATCGGATAGTGGGAGAGGGGGCGCAGCTCCTCGTAAGTCAGGGGCGCGACCTGGGCGTCGCCGTCGGGCAAGAAGGCGCGGGCGCACGAGAGCCGGTCCGAACCCTGGATCAGCTTGTAGATCTGCTGGAAACCGAGCGAGCTCATCGCGGCCCGGTACCCCGAGGGATAGGCCAGCGCGACCGTCGCCCCGCCCCCGCGCTCGAGGCGACCGCGCTCCGCACGCAGCCGCGCGCGGATGGGCTCGTGAGGCTCCCAGCTGGTCACGGGCCTTCGATAGCACCGGAACGGCTTGGCCGCCCTCGCATCCCACATCGAGCTGGATCACGCGAAGACCGGACCGGGTGATGTCCTCGCTGGGTGTTTAGGTGAACGCTCCGACCAACGCGACGCGTGACGAACGCCAGGTGCTTGTGCCCTGGTTGTTCCAGTTGCGTGAGAATCGTGTAAGGATTTCCCCACCTCGCGAGCATCGCTCTCGAGCCGCTTCGCCAACTCTTTCTTTGGCGCCGTCGAGTGTTCGGTCCTCGAGGAGACAAGCATGCGCACGCTCGGTTCTAGGAACGCTCTCGTCATCACCGGTCTTTGGCTCGCGGCGGCTTGCTCGGCTGGGCAGCAAGATGGCGCGGATGACGATGGCAGCAACGCTGGTGCAGGCGGGCAGTCGTCGACACAAGCGTCATCGACCTCCGAGACGGTCTCGGCGACGACCTCGTTCGGCGAGGGCACGGGCGGCAGCATGGCCGGCTGCGACTCGGGTCCGAACGAGGACGCCGACATGGACGGCTTCACGTTCATGCAGGGCGATTGCAACGACTGCGACGCGAACGTGAACCCGAACGCGATCGAGGTGATCGTCGACGACATGGGTATGGGCGGTGGCGGCGGCGGCATGATGGCGCCCGCAGACGAAGACTGCGACGGCATGATCGACAACGTGCCGATGCCCTGCGATGCCGGGCTCATGCTGGCGTCGAGCGACGCCCTCGACGCCGCGCGCGCGATCGAGCTCTGCCACCAAGCCACGCCCGAGGCCGACTGGGGCGTCGTGTCGTCGCAGTGGGTACGGGCCAACGGGACGGTGGCGGCTCCCACCGATCAGTGGGGCATCATGCCCGAGTTCGGTCCGAACATGCCCGCGCGCGCGGGCGAGAACCTGTTCGTCATGTCGTCGGGCAAGGCGCGCCTCCCGAGCAACGGCGGCTGCGGTTCGAACATCTGTTCCGGCACCGGCCTCGGGGTTGCTCCGCCGGGGTTCCCGCAAGACAACCCGAGCTGCCCGCCGTCGAAGGAGATCAACGACGACGTCGGCCTCGAGCTCACCCTCAAGGCGCCGTCGAACGCGACGGGTTACCAGTTCGATTTCGACTTCTACTCGTTCGAGTTCCCGGAGTGGGTCTGCGACTCGTACAACGATCAGTTCATCGCCCTCGTGAACCCGGCGCCGATGGGGTCGATCAACGGCAACATCTCGTTCGACTCGATGAACAACCCCGTCAGCGTCAACATCGCCTTCTTCGATGTCTGCACGTACGACTCGTTCTACCCGCAGTTCCCCTGCACGCTCGGTCCCGCCGAGCTGAGCGGTACGGGCTTCGACATCTGGGACGACGCGGGCGCCACGAGCTGGCTCCAGACCACGGCCCCCATCGGGCCGGGCGAGACCTTCTCGATCCGCTTCGCGATCTGGGACACGGGTGACGACGCCTGGGACTCGAGCGTGCTCATCGACAACTTCGAATGGATCGCGAACGGGGGCACGGTGAACGTCGGCACGAACCCGGTGCCCGACTGATACCGCTCGCCGCTGCTCAGCCCAAGAACCGCTACGAATCTTTGGACTCGAGGCTTTCATGAACAAGTCTGTCGCTCTTTGGATCGCGGTCGGGCTCGCTGGCGCGGGGCTCGGCGCCGCTTGCTCCGCAGGGCAAAATGACGGCTTCGGCGGCGGCGACGCCGACGGCACCGGCGGCACGTCGTCGTCGCAGGTCGTGAGCTCGTCCGAGAGCTCGACGGGCACGGGCTTCGGCGAGCAGTCGTCGGGCATGGGGATGCCTGGCTGCGACTCGGGCCCGAACGACGACCAAGACATGGACGGCTACACGTTCATGCAGGGCGACTGCAACGACTGCGATGCGAACGTCAACCCAGCCGCGATCGAGGTCATCGCCGACGACGGCATGGGCGGCGGCGGCGGCATGATGGAGCCCGCAGACGAAGACTGCGACGGCTTGATCGACAACATTCCGATGCCCTGCGACACCGGCATCGCGATGGACACGTCGGACCCCCTCGATGGCGCGGCCGCGATCGAGCTCTGCCACCCCGCCACGCCGCAAGCCGACTGGGGCGTCGTGTCCGCCCAATGGGTGCGCGCCAACGGGACGCCCGCCACCGTCAACCTGCACATGGGCGTCTTGCCGGATCTCGGGCCCAACGTCCCCACGCGTCAGGGCGCGAGCATGCTCGCCATCTCGTCGGGCGCCGCTCGCGACGCGACCGACCCGGGCTACTGCGGTGGGCTCTCTTGCAGCTACAACGGGGCCGGCGTGGCACCTCCGGGCTTCCCGCAAGACGTCCCCGGCTGCAGCGGCGGCAGCAACATCAACGATGACGTCGGCCTCGAGCTCACCCTCAAGGCCCCGACCAACGCCACCGGCTACCAGTTCGACTTCCGCTTTTACTCGAACGAGTACCCCGAGTGGGTGTGCACCACGTTCAACGATCAGTTCATTTCGCTGGTGAACCCGGCGCCGATGGACTCGATCAACGGCAACATCTCGTTCGACTCGATGAACAATCCTGTCAGCGTGAACGTCGCCTTCTTCGACGTTTGCCAGGGCTGTCCCGCCGGCACGATGGAGCTCATCGGCACCGGTTTCTCCGAGGCCGAGGGTGGGACGAGCTGGCTGCAGACGACGGCTCCTATCGGCGGCGGCGAGACGTTCACCATCCGCTACGCGATCTGGGACACCGGCGACACCGCGCTGGATTCGACGACCCTCATCGACAACTTCAAGTGGATCGCGAACGGTGGAACGGTGAACGTCGGCACCAACCCCGTGCCCGACTGAGGCAGCACCGCTCGACGTCTTTTTCTGTACCGAACAACCCTTCGATTCGAGGCCGTCATGAACAAATCCGTTGCTATCTGGATCGCGGTTGGGCTCGCCGGCGCTGGGCTCGGCGCCGCTTGCTCCGCAGGGCAAAATGACGGCTTTGGCGGCGGCGACGCCGACGGCACCGGCGGCTCGTCGTCGTCGCAGGTCGTGAGCTCTTCCGAGAGCTCGACGGGCACGGGCTTCGGTGAGCAGTCGTCGGGTACGGGGATGCCCGGCTGCGACTCGGGCCCGAACGACGACCAGGACATGGACGGCTACACGTTCATGCAGGGCGACTGCAACGACTGCGACGCGAACGTCAACCCTGCCGCGATCGAGGTCATCGCCGAGGACGGCATGGGCGGCGGCGGCGGGATGATGGAGCCGGCCGACGAGGACTGCGACGGCATGATCGACAACGTGCCCGCGCCCTGCGACAGCGGCATCGCGATCGACACGATGGATCCGCTCGACGGCGCGGCCGCGATCGAGCTCTGCCACCCCGCGACCCCCCAGGCCGATTGGGGCGTCGTGTCCGCGCAGTGGGTCCGCGCGAACGGCACGCCGGCGGTGGTCAACACCCACATGGGCGTGCTGCCCGACTTCGGTCCCAACGTCGCCACGCGCGCGGGCGACAACATGTTGGGGATCTCGTCGGGCACGGCCCGCGACGAGACCGACGCGGGCTTCTGCTCGCACTCGTGCAGCTACAACG
>CALKVR010000625.1 GCA_938004815.1 uncultured Polyangiaceae bacterium
CCTCTTCGTCGCGCGCGCGCACGACGACCGCGATGCGCAGACCCTTCCACACGCAGCGACCCATAGCGGCGCGCGGGCCGCCGCTCAAGCCGCGGGCCGCCGCTCGAGCCGCGGGCGGCGCCGCGGCACGACGCGGGTGACACCCCGCCGCGCTCCGGGTAAGGCCCCCGTGTGACGCGTCGGCGGCTCCTCCTCGGCGGTGGCGCGCTCGCCGTCGCGGCGGTGGCGGGTGGGCTGATCTACCGGGCCGTCCGTTTTCCCCCGGACACCACGCCCGAGGGGGCGTATCTCAGGGTCACCTACGCCCTCGCGCGCGGCAACGTCCACATGGTCTTTCCCTACCTCGAGGACGCCGCGCAGCACGCCGCGTTCACGATCCGCGACTACCGCAAGCAGGCACGCGACCTCGTGGCGGCCGCGTTCCCCGAGCCCGAGCGCACCCGGCTCATGAAGGAGTACCAAGCCCATGCCGACGCGCCCGACGGCTCCGACGTGTTCGTGGAGATGGCGTCGAGCCGCGGCTGGATGGGTCGGCTACGCAAGGACCTCTCCGGGATCGCCGGAACGGAGATCGAAGGCGAGCGCGCCACCATCATCACGGCGCGTGGCACGCGGTACGCGCTGCGACGCCGCGCGAACGGGATGTGGGGCATGACGCTCTTCACCGCCGAGCTGGTGGCTGAAGCCGAGCGCGCTGCGCGTGACTTCGACGTGGTGAAAAAGGCGGCCGAAGACTACCGCCGCGCCGCGCCCTGATCTTGCCGGGCCTCCGGCTAGATGAAGGCGTCCGACAGCACGACGCGCTTGGTCCCGACGCCGACGTCGCCGTCCGCGTCGGTGAGCGTGACGGTGATGTCGAGCGTCTTGCCGAGGACCGATTCGACGGGGTGGGTCTCGTCGTCGAGCCGAAAGCGCAGCCCGTAGATCTTGCAGTAGCCGCCCTCGTCGGGATCGAGGGTGAAGACGACGCTGAACGGCGGCAGATCGTAGCCGAGCTCATCGATCCGCCCCGTCACCTCGGTGACGGTGCCGCTCTGCTTCAGGTTCTTGACCCGGACGGCCACCCACACGTGGTAGCCGCCCTGCGGGCCAGCCTCGACCTGCGCTTCGGCCCCGTCTGCGAGCGGCAGGTACGCGGACTGGCCCTCGCCGACGAGCACCTCGGGCGCGCCGCCGGGCTCGCAGCGATCGCCGCTGCTACCGCCGGACCACCCGGCGTAGTAGTCGCCCAGCGTCGAAGGGTCGCGGAACGGATCGACGCAGGCGCCGTCCTGGCACGTCTGATCGTCGGGGCACGTGGGCGCCGCCGGGCCGGTGCACTCGATGTCGAGGTTCGCGATGTAGAGGAGCGAGCGCTGGTCGACCGCCGTCGTGGATGCTCGCCGGTTGAGGATCAGCTGCCCACCTGCGAACACGTCGAGCGAGAGATCGACGGTGTCGCCGCCCTCGAGCTCGTCGACCTCGAGCTCGAACGGGAACGCGATCTCACCCGGCACGTAGGACCGTGAGAGCCGCTCTTCGCCTCCGACCTCGATGCGCGCGTCGATTCTCTCGATGAGCGTGGGCTTGATCTCGCTCGTGATGCCGAAGACCACCGACCCCTCGCCGCCGCCGCACGCGGCGAAGGCGGCCAGGGTGGCGACGAGAGATGCTGCTGCGAGCCGCGTTCGAACGCGGCCCGGCGCCGAGATCACTTCACCGGCTCGAGGACGGCGAGGAACTCCTTCGCCTCGACGAACTTGGTGATGCGCGCCACCTCTTTGCCCTCGGAGTCGAAGATCAGCACCGCCGGCAGACCGCCGATGTTGTACTTCTTCTTCAGGGCCTCGTTGGCCGGGTCCTCGTCGTTCGATAGATCGATTTTACCCGCCACGAAGCGGCCGCCCTTCACGAGCACGTCTTTGTCGGCGAACGTGTACTTCTCGAGCTCTTTGCAGGCGACGCACCAGTCGGCGCCGAAGTCGAGGATCATCGGGCGCTTCTCGGCGGCGGCCTTGTCGAGGACCTCTTTCTCGGTCTTCAGCCACTCGAGCAGGCGTGCGGGCTCCTTGCTCCCGCTCTCGCTCGCCTGAGCCGCCGCTTGCTCCTTGAGCTTGTCGAGCTCTTCGGCCGAGAGCTCGGCGGGCTTCTTGATCGCTTCGACCAGGATGAAGCCGCCCAGGACCGTCGCCGCGATGCCCGCGCCCTTGCGGACCTTGGCGAGGACGCCGTCGCTCCAGTCGAGGTGGATGGCGCCGAGGCCGATGCCGACGACCGCGAGCCCGCCCGCGATGAGCAGGAACGTGGTGTTGTTCTTGACGAAGTCGTTCAGGGTGGGGAAGGCGACGGAGAAGTGGCCGAGCGCGAGGACCACCAGGGCGATCCCGAACACGCTCTTGACCCACATCATCCACTGGCCGCTCTTGGGCAGGCTGGTCGCGAAGGTGCCGACGACCCAGAAGAGGATGCCGAGGCCCAGCGAGTACGACATGCCGTAGAGGAGGCCGAGCCGCCAGTCCTGCGAGCTCGTCACGTCGGCGAGGAGCGCGAGGAGGCCGGGGCCCGAGCACGGCGCCGCGATCGGGCCGGTGACGATCCCGAGGGTGAACGCGCCGCCGAAGCCGACGCCGCCCACCGAGGAGAGCCGCTGCATCAGCGAGTCGGGGAGCTGGAGCTCGAAGGCCCCGAACATCGACGCCGCGAGCACGACGAACAAGAGGCCGAACGCGATCTGGACGCCGCGGCTCTGGAGGAACGCGCCGAACATGCCGCCGGTGAGGCCGGCGACGGTAAAGAGGGCGGTGAACAGCACGGCCATGCCGAGCACGAACGCCGAGGACAGCATCGCCGCCTCTGCCTTGCTCTTCGCCTGCCTCGCCCCGAACACGCTGACCGTGATCGCGATCATCGGGTAGACGCAGGGGGTGAGGCTGGTGCCGAAGCCCCAGCCGAAGGCCTTGAAGGCCATGCTGAAGATCGACGGTTGGCCGGCCGCTGCCTCGGCGGCGCCCGCCCCGGAGAGTGGCAGGGCATTCCACCCAGCGGAGAGGAGGGCCAGGACGGCCAAAACGGGCACCATGAGCGAAGGGGTCAACTTCGGCAGAACGCGCTCGCGGATCATCTGCGATAGGCTCCTATCTCAGGCCGGGTACGCGCCTGAGGCTAGCAGGTTTCGGAACGAAGACGACGACTCAGACGTCGGAACGGGCGATCGCGCGCAGGGTGCTCTTCGCCCGTTCGAGCTCGCCGCTGAGGGCGATCGTCATCGGCGTCCGGGCCTCGACGGTCCGCGAGACGAACGCCTCGAGGTACCGCCGCGCGGCGCCGTAGCGGCCCGCATAGAAAGAGAGGAGCCCGAGGACGAAGCGGCCGTAACCCTGCCCCGCGGGGACGCTCGCGAGCTTCGCGATGCTGTCTCTTATACACATCTCCGAGCCCACGAGACAGGCAGAAATCTCG
>CALKVR010000626.1 GCA_938004815.1 uncultured Polyangiaceae bacterium
CGCGGCGTCTGACCGAGCTGGCGAGCGAGGTCGGCCGTGATCCCCTCGGGTTTGCCGCGATCGCGGACGCGTTCGCGGCCGAGCACGCAGCGTTCCTCCGGGCGCCCCCTCGCAAAGAGGGCGGCGTCGTCGCGGCAGGTTTGACGCCGCTACCTACGAACGAGCACGTCGCGGCTGCGCGCGGGTGGCTCGAGACCGATGTCTGGCCCGACGCGCCGTGGACGGCGCGCTGAGTCACCGGCCGGTGCGCCGCTGGGCGTCGAGGCCCTTTTTCTTCATCGCCGGGTAGAGCTTCTGGGCGAGCCCCGGGGCGAGCCCGCCCGCGCGCGCGAGGAGGCCGCGGCCGGTCGGGATCGCGACCTCGAGCGGGCGGGTGCGGAGCACCTGGCCCACGATGACGTCGACGACCTCGGCGACGGTCAGCGGGCGCTGGCCCGAGAACGTGAGCGCAGCCTCGGGCCGACCCTTTTGCAGATCGAGCATCGGGGTCTCGACCGCGTCCGGGCAGACGAGGCTCACCGCGATGCCGTGGGGGGCGAGCTCGGTCGCTACCGACAGCGAGAAGCCGCGCACCGCCCACTTGCTGGCGCAGTAGAGCGAGAGCCCCGGGACCGGGCTGAGCGAAGCGAGCGACCCCACGTTCACGATGTGGCCGGGGTTCTTGGCCGCGATCAGGCGGCGCGCCGCCGCCGCCGTGCCGAGCACGGTGCCCTTCACGTTGACCGCCATCTGCTTGTCGCAGTCGGCGGCGGTGAGCTCGGTCACGAACCCGGGCGCGAGCACGCCCGCCACGTTGCAGAGGACGTCGAAGCCGCCCCACCTCGCGACGACGGCGTCGAGCGTGGCCTCCCAGTCGCGCTCGCTCGTGACGTCGAGGAACTCGGTCATGACGATACTGTCAGACCAGCGCTCGGCGGCGCCGGCGCGGGCCAAGCCGTCTTGGGTGACGTCGGTGGCGCACACGCGCCGCCCCGCGCGCGCGAGCGCGGTCGTGAGCGCCTTGCCGATGCCGCTGGCGGCGCCGGTGACGACGACGCGGCTCACGACGCGGTCGCCTCTCGACTCTCGCGCTCGGCCCCTGTGCGGCGGGGGGCGAGGTCGGGGGTGCCGAGCGTGAGGTCGCCGAAGCGGAACGTGGGCCGGATGCCGGGGAAGCCCCAGTACGCGGTCAGCTCGGAGGAGCACACCACGTTGGGGAAATCGGGGTTCTGGCGGGACGGCCCGGCGATCGTCTTTTCTGCCACCATCGAGATGTACTGGTCGACGCTGTCCTCGAGCGTATTTCCGTTGAGCACCACCTCGCTGCCGGTCACGCGCGCCCAGCGCGCGACGCCGGGGATGCGCGACGCCGCGGGGGCGTAGGCGTCGGGGCCGACGCCGTTCTCGCTCGTCACGAGCGTGCCCTCGGTCGTGCGGGTGACGAACGAGTGGTTGCCCTCGGTGTGCCCGGGCGTGTGCACCAGCGCGATCGAGTCGCCCAGCATGACGGAGCCGTCGAGGAGCACGACCCGCGACGGGTCGACGCCGTCGGCGCCGTGCGGGCAGTACCACTGGGCTTGGGTCGGCAGGAGCCCCTGCGCGCTCTCCCACTCTTGCCGCATCACGAGCAGCTTGGCGTTCGGGAAGTACCCCGCGTCGCCGCCCGCGCCGAGCCACCGGCGGACGTCTTGCGTGTGGAGGTGGTCGTAGCTGATGTAGTCGACGCGCTCGGGTGGGATCCCGATCTCGGCCAGGCGCTCCTCGACCGTGCCATCGATCGGCGAGAGAATCGGCTCGCCGAGCTTGGCGAACGGGCCCATCGTCCCGAGCAATCGCTTGAAGAAGGGCGTCTCGCCGTTCGCGTGGATGTCGCTCGGCGAGTAGAGGATCGTCTTCGTCCCGGCGGCCGAGGGGACCTGGACGACGAAGAGGCGGTTCACGATGTGGATGAACGGCGTGGGGACGGCGCAGGCGTCGCGGAGCCCGTACCGCGTGGGGTAGGGGACCCGCCGCAGCGCCGCCGATCGGAAGTACGTGACCGGCGGCGCCGAGGCCATCTCTTCGTGCAGGCGGGCCGCGGCGCGTCGGACGGCGCGCAGCCGGTCGTCGGGCCGCGGCGCCTGGCGTGCCCCGTCGAAGTGGCCCAGCGGTCGCACGAACGGATCGGCGTAGCCGTGGTCTTTCATGAGTCGTCCTCGATGATGTCCTCGTCGCCGAGGCGCTCGAGGTTGTCGTCGCTCGTGGTCGCGAACGGAACCTTGGCCGCGCGCGGGATCGTCCCCTCCCCGTCGGACCAGTCGGGCGTCCGCGACGACTCGACGAGGTCGTCGTAAGAGGAGCGGTCCGCGGTCACCGTCTTTTCCTCCATCGGCGGCGGGCGCGTCGTCGGTTTCTCGTTCTCGGTGATCACCATCGCCGCTTCGCGGATCTTTTCCGGGACGATGAAGGGCGTGGGCGAGCCGTCAGTCGGCGACGGCGTGCCGCGGAGAACGGGGATGGGCGGGCTCGGAGGGATGATGCTCGCCTTGCGTGCGCGCTGCGGCGGCGGCGGGACGTCGCCCGAGACGACGGTGCGGGTGAGCGTGCGCGACGTGACGACGACGTGGCGCGACTTGCGCTCGACGAAGATGGCTCGCGCGTACGGCCGCCAGCGCGGCTCGATGTGAGGTTGGCCGGCCTCTTCGCCGAGCCAGCCGACGAGCTCGGCCTCGAAGAGGCTGGTGTCGCTCGCCTCGGTCACGACACCCTCGGCGACGCGGTACTTGTTGTTGCGCGTCGTGTAGACGCAGTCGCCCCCGATCTCGGGACGCAGCCGCCCCTCGAGGTACGCGTCGACGGCGTCGCGCACCAAGCGGTCTGCGTCCAGTGTCAGGTACGACATGGTGCCCGGCTCGCTCCGTAGCACCAACGAGGGCCCGAACCAATCCGAGAGGGCGGAGGTTCCCGCGCGTCAGTTCTTGATGTCCGGCCTCCGGTCCAGGACGAAGAACACTGCGCCCGTGCCGCCCTCGGCGTTCGCGAACCCGGCCCAGATGCGACCGTCGGCCGCCGTCGTGAGCGTGACCTTGGCCTCGGGAGTGGTGAGATCGAGCGCCGTCGCGGCTGGATTGCTGGGCGCGATCACGCCGCCATCCACACTGAAGGGGATGCCGATGACGTCGAGGTTCGCGAACGTCGTCGCATCGACCAACTGCAGCAGAAGCAGGCCGTCGTCGCTC
>CALKVR010000627.1 GCA_938004815.1 uncultured Polyangiaceae bacterium
GTTCTATACCGAGGAAGGCAACTGGGATCTCGTCGGCAACAACATCCCGGTGTTCTTCATCCAGGACGCGATCAAATTTCCGGACCTGATCCACTCGGTGAAGATGGAGCCCGATCGAGGGTTCCCGCAGAACGCGAGCGCCCACGACACGTTCTGGGACTTCGTCTCGCTGATGCCCGAGTCGATGCACATGCTGATGTGGGCGATGAGCGACCGCGCCATCCCGCGCTCGTACCGGATGATGGAGGGCTTCGCCATCCACACGTTCAAGCTCGTCGACGCCGCGGGCAAAGTGACCTTCGTCAAGTGGCACTGGCGACCGCGCATCGGCTCGCAGTCGGTGGTCTGGGACGAGGCGGTGAAGATCAATGGCGCCGATCAAGACTTCCACCGCCGCGACCTCTTTACCGCGATCCAAGCCGGCGCTTTCCCCGAGTACGAGCTCTCGATCCAGGCCTTCACGGAGGAGGACATCGCCGACTTTCCGTTCGACATCCTCGACCCCACGAAGCTCATCCCCGAGGAGCTCATTCCGCTCGAGCCGATCGGCAAGATGGTGCTCGATCGCTGGCCCGACAACTTCTTCGCCGAGACCGAGCAGGCGGCGTTCCACCCCGGTCACCTCGTCCCGGGCATCGACTTCACCGAGGACCCGCTGCTCCAGGGGCGGATCTTCTCGTACACCGACACCCAGCTCAAGCGGCTGGGCGGGCCGAATTTTCACGAGATCCCGATCAACCGGCCGCGCTGCCCGATGCACAACTTTCAGCGTGATGGGCACATGCGGCAGGACATCAACAAGGGGCGTGTGAGCTACGAGCCCAACTCGCTCGCACCGAAGGGCCCGCGCGAGACGCCGAACGGGTTCGCGACCCACGCGACCTCGTTCGCTCCGCCCGATGGTCTCGGCGAAATCGCGAAGGTTCGCCGGCGAAGCCCGACGTTCGCCGACCACTACAGCCAGGCCCGGCAATTCTATCGGTCGATGACCGAGCCCGAGCAACGCCACATCGTGAGCGCCTTCACGTTCGAGCTCGCCAAGGTCGAGACCATCGCGATTCGCACGCGCATGCTCGGCCACCTCGACATCGTCGACGCCGAGCTGGGTAAGCGGGTCGCTGACGGCCTAGGCATGCCCGGTCGGGCCGATGCGATCACGCCGGCGCGGAGGCCGATCGATCTCGAGCCGTCACCGTCGCTCAGCATCCTAGCCAAGCACGAGCCGACGCTCGAGGGGCGCAAGGTGGGCGCGCTGATCGGTGACGGCTTCGACGGCGCTCTCGTCGAGAGGCTGCGCGCGGCCGTGGTCAAGGCGGGTGCGGTGCTCGAGCTCGTCGCGCCCAAGGTGGACGGGACACGCGACGCCCGCGGCAAGACGGTCACGGCCGACCACATGGTCTCGGGTGGTCCGTCGGTGATCTTCGACGCCGTCGTGGTCGTTCCCGGCGCAGATGCCGTCCCGGCGCTGCTCCTCGACGCGGCCGCGAAGCAGTGGGTCGCTGACGCGTTCGCGCATTGCAAGGTGATCGGTGTCGTGGCGACCGCTCAGCCCTTGCTCGACGCGGCCGGCGTGACGCGCGATGCCGGCGTCGTCGACGTGGACAAGCGCGACGTCGACGCGTTCATCCGCGCCGCGAAGGACGGTCGAGTCTGGGCGCGCGAAGCCAAGGCGTCGCACCCCGACGAGAGGTCGGCAAAGCGCGCGAGGCCCGGCAAGCCGCGCCGTTAGCTCCGTGATCAGGTGTCAGCCGGCGGCGCGCTCGAGCGCCGCCACCATCCCCGCCATGCGCGCGTCCATCCGCCGGGCGAACACTCGTGTGAGGAGGCCGCTCGTGCCGGGGATCGATGACTCGACGTGGTACCGAAACACGACGCTCGTCTCGTCCGGGCCCACCTCCTCGTAGACCCAGCTGCCGGCAAAAGCACGGAACATCCACGGGCCGCGCGTCATCTTGACGGCCACGCGCTCGGGCGGCTGGAAGGACACGTACTCGGTCTCCATGCCGCGGCCCGCGTGATCGACGCACCAGGCTCTCACGCCGAGGCCCGCCGCCTCGGCGCCGACGAGCCGGGCCTCGCTCAGGAAGGGGTCCCACTCGAGGCGCCGCGAGTAGTCCTGCATCAGACCGAAGAGCAGCGCGCGCGGCCGCTTCACGACCGCGCGGCGCGCAAACGTGCCCACGGCGCTAGGCCCAGGCTACTTTTGCCAGGGGAACATCCACGGCCGGAAGATGTGGGCCGTGCCGTTCGTGGCGAACTCGTTCTTCACCGTCTCGGGCAGCTCGCCGAAGCTCGTGCGCTTCACCACCCGCTCGGTGTGGCCGTCCTCGAAGGTGACCTCGACCCGAATGTCCGCGCTCGTGGTGTTGCCCGGCACCCGCTCGTAGACGATCTCGACCTGCTTGACCGCCTTCTCGATGCGGCTGACCAGATCGGGGTCGGGGTTGCCGCCCAGCGTCGTGGCCACGTCCGCCTCATCGCTCTCGAGCCGCGCGGAGACGATGCGAGCCGTCTCGGCCCGCGCCCAGGTCTCGGCCGGCGACTCGTGGTGCGAGACCGCCCCGCTCTTCTTTCCGCGCTTCTTCGTGATGCGGGCGACGAGGAGGAACACGAAGAGCGAGATGACCGCGAGGCAGATGATCTCGAGCATGGTCGGAAGGGTGACCGAGCCGCCGCAGAAGCGCAAGGGGCACCGACGGTCAGCGATATGGGGACGTCGTCGGATCCCCAGCCCCGTTTCGCCGGTCGAGGAGGCCCCCGGCGCGCGTGGCCACCACGCCGCCGATTCCGGCCAGCACCACCCCTGCCTGGGCGAGCCCGCCCACGACCGGGATCAGCCCCGCCAAGAGGAACAGGACGCAGCCGACCGCGAGGTGCAGGTAGACGTTGGTGGTCTTGTGCCGCGAGACGGCCGCGCCGAGGACGGTCAACGCGCTGGTGATCCCCGAGAACACGCCCACGATGAGGGCGAGGGCACCGACGACCGCGACCGGGATACCGATGACGGTAACCGCCGCCACGCCGATCGCGAGCGCCGCGCCGAGGATGCCGAGCAGACCGACCGCCGCCGAGCGCATCGGGCGCGCCGCGATCTCGCCGCGCACCGACTCGGCGCGCCCGCCGCCGAGGGCGATAACGAGCGCGCCGACGACGAAGAAGAACGCGGCGGTGCGGATCGCCTCGGAGACCTTGTGTAC
>CALKVR010000628.1 GCA_938004815.1 uncultured Polyangiaceae bacterium
GTTCCAGAGCCGGTAGGCGCGGTCGAACAGCTCGTGGGCGCGGCGGCTGATCGCCTTGAGCTGCTCTTCGGCCGTCATGCCGTCCGGCGGCAGATCGGCGACCTTGCCGCCCTGCTGTGCCTTGAGGCCGGCCACCCGGACCATGAAGAACTCGTCCAGGTTCGAGGAGAAGATGCCGAGGAACTTCAGCCGCTCGAAGAGCGGCACGTCGGCCGACTCGGCCTCGGCGAGGACGCGCGAGTTGAACTCGAGCCACGAAGCCTCGCGGTTCAGGTAGTGCGTCGGGTCGCCCGCATCGAGGGGCACGATGGTGGTCGAGGCAGGCCCGCTGGCCGGCCCCGGGAGCGGCGACTCCGCGTGCTCCGGCCTGGCCGGCCCCTGCATTTCGAGCTGGGTCGGGTGAATCGTCACGTTGGCGCGCAGTCTAGCAGGATGGCCCACCTGGCACTGTCGTTGTGCTCGACGGGGAACGCGCTGCACTTTCACCCCCCACCCCCTCGTACGCGAGGGGGGCGGACGACGTGTGCGGCCGGGGCCGAGCTGGGGTAGACGGCCCCATGGAGATCGTCCGGCTGCCAGACGACATGCGGCGCGCATGCGATCGGGCGCGCGCGGGCGGGGCCCGCGTCGGCCTCGTGCCCACGATGGGGGCGCTGCACGACGGCCACGCACGGCTCATCCGCGCAGCGCGAGAGCGCTGCGATTTCGTGGTGACCACGGTCTTCGTCAACCCCACGCAGTTCGGGCCGCACGAGGACTACGCGAAGTACCCGCGCACGCTCGAGGCCGACGCCGATCTGGCCGCGGCAGCCGGGGCGTCGCTCGTGTTCGCCCCCGAGGTCGCCGCGATGTATCCGCCGGGCGACGAGACGCGCGTCCGCGTCGGCGAGACGGCGGCGGCGCTGTGCGGGCGGCACCGGCCCGGTCACTTCGAGGGGGTGACGACGATCGTCGCCAAGCTCTTCGCGATCGCCGGCCCGACGGTCGCGTTCTTTGGTCGCAAAGATTACCAGCAGCTCCAGGTCATCCGCCGGATGACGACAGATCTGTTCCTTCCGGTCGAGATCGTGGGCGTACCGACCGTTCGCGAGGCCGACGGCGTCGCGCTCTCGTCGCGCAACCGGTACCTGTCTCCCGAGGCGAGGGCGGCGGCGCGCGCCATCCCCGACGGCCTCACGCGCGCCGCCCGCGCGTTCGCGCGCGGCGAGCGCAGAGCGGGCGCCCTGACCGCCCTCTGCCGAGAGCGCGTCGCGGCGGTCGCCGAGTCGATCGACTACGTCGAGATCGCCGACCCCGACACCGTCGTCCCGCTCGACGCGGCCGCCCTCACCGGCGAGCGCGCGCTCCTCGCGGTCGCTCTGCGTCTCGGCGGCGCGCGGCTGATCGACAACGTGGTGCTCGGTGAGGACCGCGCTCCCCTGGAGGCCTCGTGAGCAAGAAGGGCGTCTTCGTCGTCATCGAAGGGATCGACGGCGCCGGCACCACCACGCAGGTGGAGCGGTACGCCGCCTACCTGCGCGAGCGCGGCCGCGAGGTGCACGTCACCCGCGAGCCGAGCACCGGGCCCATCGGCGTCTTCATCCGCGAGATCCTCGGCGGGCGCGTCACCCTGCCCTCACGGCCCGAGGGCGATCTGATGGCGCAGCTCTTCGCCGCCGACCGCCTCGATCACGTCCGCGGCGAGGTCGAGCCCGCCCTCGCTCGAGGCGCGGTCGTGCTGTCCGACCGCTACGATCTCTCGAGCCTCGGATACCAGTCGGTCGCCTCGACGTCGCGCCTGCCCGCCCACGAGCTGGTAGCGTGGATCCGTTCGCTCAACCGCTTCGCGCGGCGCCCGGACGTGACGCTGGTGGTGAACGTCTCGCCCGAGGTCGCGGCCGGCCGGCGCGAGCGCCGCGGCACCGAGAAAGATCTCTACGAAGAGAACGCGCTCCAGGCCCGCCTCGCCAAGGCC
>CALKVR010000629.1 GCA_938004815.1 uncultured Polyangiaceae bacterium
GGATAGCGAGCGGGTAGGCTACTACGAAATCCGGTGCCGATCGGCCAAAGACAGGCGCGCTTTCCCTTGATTCGCACCCTGGACGGGTGTGAATTGGCCCCGCCCGCGATGGTTTCCGGCGCCCCGGCCCCCCTCGCTCTCGAGAGCCAGCTCCTCCAGCGGGAGGGGTTTCGGCACGGGTTCTTCATGCGGACGGGCGGGGTCAGCCCCGACCCCTTCCGGTCGCTGAATTTCATCGCCAGCTCGGGCGACGACCCCGCGAACGTCGCCGAGAACCGCGCGCGGGCGGGCGCGTTCTTGGGGGTCGACGCCGGCCGCATCTACTACCTGAGCCAGGTCCACGGCACGGGCGTCGAATTCGTGCGCGGCAGCGAGGACGCGGCCGAGGTCGTGCATCGCCGAGGCGACGCCGTCGCCTCCGATAGCCCGCGAGCAGCCTGCGGCGTGCGGAGCGCCGACTGTGGGACGCTCTTGGTGGGCGACCCGAAGACGGGAGCCGCTTGCGCGATCCACGCCGGATGGAAGGGCACCGTGCTGGGGGTCGTGCCCGCTGCGATCGCGGCCATGCGCAGCGCGTTCGGCTCGGACCCGCGGTCGCTCGTCGTCGCGGTGGGGCCTCACATCGAGGTGTGCTGCTTCGAGGTGGGGGGCGACGTGGCGCGCGAGCTGGCGGGCTGCTCGCCGGCAGGGGAGGCGGTCGTCGTTCGCGACGGCGAAAAAAAACCGCACGTCGATCTGCGTGCGGTCCTCGTGGCTCAGCTCGTGGCGGCCGGCGTCGAGGCGCCCGCGATCGATCACGTGCGCGGCTGCACGGTTTGCGATCGCGAGCGCTTCTTCTCGTATCGCCGAGAGGGCCAGGTCTCGGGCCGGCTCCTCTCGGCGATCGTCCCGCGCGCTCTCTCTAGCGGCTAGCGTCGCACGGGTCTTCGGACGCCACCGCGGTGCCGTTTGCGTTGGCTTCGCACGCGTTGCCGTACGTGACGCCGTCGCAGCCGCAGACCGGGTCGTAGTTCTCGGGGCAGGCCTGCGGGATCACCTCGCAGGCGCCCAGATCGTCGGCGAAGCCGCAGAGCTGACCGAGCTCGTAGTTGCAGAACAGACCGGGGGCGCACTCGATGCCGGCGAACCCGCCGCACGCCGACCCCGAGCACGCGCCGGCGTGGGCGATGCTGGCGCCGTTCGCGTTGGCGTCGCACGCGTTGCCGTAGGTGACGCCGTCGCACCCGCAGACCGGGTCCCAAACGTCGGGGCAGGCCTGGGGGATCGGCTGGCAGAAGCCGGCCTGGTCGGCGATGCCGCACTGCTCCAGCTCGCAGAAGTAGCCCTCGGCGCAGTCGACGCCCGCGACGCCGCCGCAGAACTCGCCGCAGGCGCCCTGGTGCGCGACGGCGACGCCGGCCCCGTTGGCGCTGCAGTCGTTGCTGTACGTCTGACCGTCGCAGCCGCAGACGGGCGCGTACTCTTCGGTGCAGACTTCGGGGATCGTGCGGCAGACGCCGAGCTGATCGGCTGCGCCGCACATCTGATCTTCCTCGTAGTCGCAGAAGCTCCCGGGCGCGCACTCGATGCCGGCGATCCCGCCGCAGGTCTCGGGCAGATCGATGCAGCCGCAGCCGCAGTCGGCGCTGTTGAAGAAGATCTGACCCTCGCCGCACCAGTCGATCTCTTGCGAGCACGTGATGTCGCCGGCGTAGGCGACGTAGTGCACGGTGGGGTCGGTCGGGTCGGGGCACTCGCCCGGCACGGGGCAGTCGTTTCCGTCGAAGACAGGACAGAAGTCGTCGCAGGTGTCGTCGTCGTACCAGCCCTGGGCTGCGCAGATGTCGTTGCCGTCGGGGTCGATGCCGCCGAGGTCGCGCGCTTCGTCCTTGGTGTAGCCGTCACTCGAGCTACCGAACTGGCAGGCGAACAGCGAAACGGCGAGGAGAGGGATGGGAGCGAGGGTTTGGAATCGAAGCGACATGGCGATGATCTCCGAGAAGCGAGAAGGTTGAGGACAAGACATGGGCGAGCACGTCGCCGTCGGCGACGATGGTTTCCGTTCATTCCTCCCCCCGGCCCCCTCCGCGCGAGCGAAGGGGGAGATGCGCGGGAAGAGAGGTGAGAGTGTGGTTGCTACCGAGTGATGGTGATCGCGCGGCGGCCGGCGGTCGGCGCGACGATCTCGAAGTAGAGGACGTCTTCGTCCTCGGCTTGCGCAGCGGCGGCGCGGACCGTGATCGTGACGCTGTCGCCGGCGTCGAGATCGATCGGCGACGTGGGCGAGAAGGTGAAGCCGGCCTGGCCGCGGCGGAGGCGCGGCGCCGCGATCGTGATCGCGTCGGCGCAGGCGTTCGCGAGGACGATCGAACGAGCATCGCCGTCGCCGTCGAGCGGCAGCCAGAGCGCGGGCTCGAGGGCGAGACAATCGAAGTCGATCGGCGCCGGCTCGACCCCGGGGTCGGCGCCGGTCACGCGCAGATCGACGGGCTGAGAGCGACCCGTCTCGGCGTCGACCTGGAAGCGCAGGACGTTCGACGTCGCCCCGTTGAGGAGGATCTCGAAGCTGCCGTCGGGCTGGACGGGCGCGATGCTCGGCGCGTCGTCGGTCTCGAGGTTCGTCACCACCACCGCGCCCTCGGGCGGATCGACGCTGCCGGGGCCGCCGTAGATCGAGACGCTGTCGGTGATCCCTTCGGGGCTCACGCCGATGCTGATGAGGCCGCCGTCGAGCTCGGGCGGGTCCGAGATGGGCGGGCTCGGCTGCGGGCTCACCCCGCACGCGGCGACGAGCACCGCGAGGGGGAGCGAGCATCGAAGGAAGACGGTTCGCCGAAGCACGCCAGGCATCAAAGCAACCTCGGTGCCACTATCGCACACTGGTTTTCTCCGTTGGAAAACGCCTGGTCATGTTGTCTCGATATTGTCTCAAGAGCAAGATGAGACATAATTCGAGACATCGAACCGGGTACGCTCATCGCCGACCGCTACCGCGTCGTTGCCCCGCTCGGCGAGGGCGGGCTCGCGTCCGCTCTGCTCGTCGACGACGAGGCGCTCGACCGCCGCGTCTGCCTCAAGCTGCTGCACACCGGGGCCGACGTCAGCCACCTCGTAGACGAGCTCGACTCGCTCGTCGGTCTCGTCCACCCCTCGTTGGTTCGCGTCCACGATCTCGGCGTCGCGTTGATCCTCTCGGTGCCGCGCCCCTTCCTCACCATGGACGCGGTGCAAGGCGAGACGCTCGATGTCTTCGCCGCGGGCCGCCGGTTCGACGAGGTGCGCCCCGCGTTCATCGACGTCGCACGCGCGCTCGCTTACCTCCACCGGAGCGGTCGCGCTCACGGCGACGTCAAGCCCGACAACGTCATCGTCGGACCCGATGGCCGGGCGACCGTGATCGATCTGTCGTGCGCGCGTCGCTTCGGAGCGGCCGGGAACGTCTCCGGGACGCCCGGGTACCTCGCGCCCGAGGCGCTGCGCGGCGCGCCCGCGAGCGCGCGGCACGACGTGTTCGGGCTCGGCGTCAGCGTGCGCGCGGTCGCGCGCTCGCTCGCCGATGGCCTCCCCGAGCCGGTGTCGGCGCTCGTTCGCCGCATGGTCCGCGACGACCCGGCCGCGCGGCCGGCCGAGATGGCCGAGGTGCTCGAGCTCTTGGGCGACGCCTCGGGCGCGGCGCCGGCCCGCGGCTCACAGCCGCGCCGCTCGATCGGGCGCGACCGAGAGCACGAGGCGCTCCAGGCCTTTCTGGCGGCGGTCGAGCGCGGCGACGCCGGCCCGCGCCTCGCGGTCGTGCGCGGAAGCCGAGGGATGGGCGCGAGCCGCCTGCTGCGCGAGATCAAATGGGCGGCGCAGCGGCGCATGCGCGTCGTCGAGGCGTTCGCGCACGGACCAGCCCCGATGGCATCGCTCATTCGCCGCATCGCCGGGGACGACGCCCGGGCCGACCTGCGGCTCGCTGCGATGGCTGCCGTCGACCGGCTGCGCGCGCTGGGCGATCCCGCGCTCCTCGTGGTCGACGACGCCGACGCGCTCGACGGCATCGATCGCGAGGCCCTCGACGTGATCGCGCGCCTGGTCGGCCCGACCGACCCCTTCGGCCTGCTCGTCTCGCACCGTGGCGGCGCGAGCCCCGAGCTCTTCGGCGCGTCCGAGCGCACGATCGACATCGCGCTCGGCGCGCTCGACGAGGCCAGCGTCGCGGCGTGGATCGCCGACGTCGGGCGCGACGACGATCCGCACCGAACGTGGCAAGCGACGGGTGGCGTGCCGGGCGATCTGGCGGTCGTGCTCTCGGGTGACGAGGCGGCGCGCGACCGAGACGGAGACGTCGAGGGTCAGCTGGCGGCCCTCGGCCCCGACGAGCGAGAGGCGCTGTCGTACGTCGTCGCGCTCGCTCCGCTCGCTGCGGAGACCGAGCTCGCGCAAATGGCCGTCGGCGCAGCGGCGCTCGCCGCGATCCAGGCCCGCGGCCTCGCCGTGCGGCGGATCGGCGGCTGGGCGCTCGCGAGACCGCTCCACACCGATCGGATCGCGGCCCGCTTGGACCTCGCGGCCACGCACGACACCCTCGCGAGGCGGGCACGAGAGCGGTTGGCCGACGTTGCCCTCGACGCAGACGCGCGCGCCGATGCGGCGGCGTCAGCCGTTCGCCACCTCGCGAGCGCGGGCAAGTTGCCGGAGGCGGTTTCGCTCGTGCGGTCGTCTCTCGCTGCGATCGAACGGCGGCCTGCGCCATGGCGCGCGCCGCTCGCCGCGGTGGTCGACGCGGGCGTCGAGGACGGCGCGCTCGACCTCGCGGCCGCGCTGCTCGCGGCCGGCGACGGCGAGCGCGCGCGCAGGCTGGCCGACGCTCGGCTCGCCCACGCCGAGGCGACGGGCGATGCGCGCGCAGACGTCAGGCTCCTCGCCGCGCGCTGCGCGCTCGAGGGCGACGACGCGGCGGGGGCCTTGCGCTTGGCGACCGCTGGCCTCGATCTCGCTCGGACCGACGAAGAGCGCGCGCGGCTCTCCGAGGTGTTGGCGCGCGCGCACATCCGCCTGGGCGATCACGCCGCGGCGCGCGCCGCGGCCGAGCCCGCGCTCGCGCTCGCGCGTGATCCGTCGCTCCTCGCCGACCTGCACGAAGACGCCGGCGTCGCCGCGTCGTTCCTCGCCGACCACGCGGTCGCGCGCGTGCACCTCGCGGCCGCAGCCGCGTTGGGGCGCGATCTCTCGTCACCGAAGCGGCTGCTCCGTGCGCTGTCGTATCAGGCCATCGACGCCTACCGCGCCGCCGACTTGCCCGCCGCGCTGAGCGGCTACCGTCAGGCGCTCGCCGTGGCCGAAGAGAACGGGCTCGCCGCGCAGATGGCGCGCGCGAGCCTGAACCTGGGCACCGCGAGCCACGCGAGCGGGCGCCTCGGCGACGCGCTCGCGGCGTACGAGCGGGGCCAACGGCTCGCCTCGGCGCTCGGGCAAGCCGACCTCGCCGTCGTTCTCGAGTTCAACGTGGCCAAGCTCTACGCCGACGCGGGTGCGTTCGAGCGAGCGCGGGCGCGCGCGCTATCGTGCCGTGCGCTCGCGACCGAGCGCGCGATGCCGTTCTTCGTCGCCGCCGCAGCCAGCGTCGACGGCGACTGCGCCCTGGCCCTCGGTGACGCCGCCGAGGCCGTCCGGGCGTTCGAAGCCGCGCGCGCGGGCTTCGAACGTGTCGGCGCGGCCCGTGAAGAGGTCGAAGAGCGCATCGAGCTCGCTCGCGCCGCGCTCGCGGCCGGGTCGTGGTCGTCGTCCGCTCGCCGCGTCGCTTCGGCCCGCGCCGCCGAGGCGGTGCGTGATGCGCCGGACCTCGCGGCGCGGGCGGCGCTCGTCGCGGCGCGCGTCGCCCTCGCGAGCCGCGAGCCGCCGGTCGCGCTGGCCGAGGCTCACGCTGCGCTGCGGCACGCGCGCACGGCGACGCAGCCGGACCTCGAGGCCGAAGCGCGCATGCTCGAGGCCGACGCGCTGGAGGCGCTGGGCCGCCGCGCCGAGGCCCAAGAGCCTCTGGCGGCGGCGCGCGAGCTCTGGGCACGTCTCGCCGACAGCTTGCCCGAGCCGCTCCGCGACGGCTTCTTTCGTCACCCGCGCCGTCGCGACCTGCGCGAGCCAGTCGTGGCCCAGAGGAGCAGCGCGCGCGAGGGCCGCGCCGAGAAGCTCGAGCGCCTCGTCACCCTGTTCCGCAAGCTCAATACCTCGCTCGAGGTCCCGGACGTCCTCTCCATGACCCTCGACGCCGCGATCGAGCTCACGAACGCCGAGCGCGGCTTCGTCGTGCTCGCGGGCGCCGACGGGGCGATGCGCGTGCCGGTCGCGCGCAACATCGACCGCGAGCGCGTCGGCAAGAGCCACCTCAAGTTCAGTCGAAGCATCGCCGAGCGCGCGATCGAGTCGGGCGAGCCCGTCGTTACCGTCGACGCGCAGTCCGACGAGCGATTTCGCGAGAACGCGAGCGTTCACGCGATGAAGCTGCGGAGCGTGCTCGCGGTCCCCATCCGGTCCCCGGGCGGGGTCCTGGGGTCGCTCTACGTCGACAACCGCTTCGGTCGCGGCCGGTTCGAGCCCGACGACGTCGAGCTCCTGCTTTCGTTCGCGGATCAGGCCGCGCTCGCGCTGCGCAACGCGTCTCTCCTCGACGAGCTGCGCGACCGTACCCGCGAGCTCGAGGCCGAGCGTTCGCGGATCGCCGACGTCGCGCGCGGGCAGGCCGAAGAGATCGGGCGCCTGGCCGAGGAGGTGAAGGTGCGCCAAGAAGCGCTCGAGAGCCGGTATGACTTCGGCGCGATTGTGGGCAAGAGCCCCTCGCTGAGGAGCGTCTTCAGGACGCTCGACCGGGTCGTCGATGCGCCCGTGTCGGTGCTCGTCACCGGTGAGAGCGGCACGGGCAAGGAGCTCGTCGCACGCGCCCTGCACTTCGCGAGCGCGAGAAAGGCGGGGCCCTTCGTCGGGATCAACTGCGCGGCGCTCCCCGCGAGTCTGCTCGAATCGGAGCTCTTCGGTCACGTCCGCGGCGCCTTCACGGGGGCGGAGCGCGACCGTACCGGGCTCATGGTGGCGGCGCGAGGCGGCACGCTGTTTCTCGACGAGCTCGGCGAGCTGCCGCTCGACATGCAGGCCAAGCTGCTGCGCGTTCTGCAGGAGCGCGAGGTGCGGCCGCTAGGGAGCAGCGACGCCGTCGCCGTCGACTTCCGCCTCGTGTGCGCGACGAATCGCGAGCTCCGCGACGAGGTCGCGCGGGGTCGCTTTCGCGAAGATCTGTTCTTCCGGGTCGGCGTCGTCGAGGTCGCCTTGCCGCCGCTCCGCGATCGGCTCGAAGACTTGCCCGCGCTCGCCGCCCACTTCTTGCGGCGCGCGAGCGGCGAGCTCGGCCGGCCTCCGCTGCGGATCTCCGGTTCGGCCATGCGTCGCCTGAGCGAGCATCCGTTTCCCGGCAACGTGCGCGAGCTCGAGAACGTCCTCATGCGCGCGGCCGTCATGTGCGAGAAGAGCGAGATCGGCGTCGACGACCTCGGCCTCCACGCGCCCCTCGCGGCGAAGCGCCGCCGCCCGCCCAACGAGCGCGACGCCTACGAGGCCGCGCTCGAGCGGACGGGGTGGAACGTCGTGCAAGCGGCGCGTGATCTGGGCGTTCCCCGCGCCACGTTCTACCGCAAGCTCGAGCGTTTCGGGCTCGACGGGGCCCGCCAGCGAAAGCGCGTGGCGGGCGCTGCCGCAAGTAAGGCCGAGTAAGGATCGGTTTGGGCGGGACGCGGTACCACTCGAGGACCCTGGAGGTCCTCATGACGCAGCTTCTCCTCCGCTTGGTCCCCGCTCTCTCGATCGTCGCTCTGGCCTTCGCTTGCGCCTCGGGTGACGAGGCGCCGGCCGACGGGCCGGCGCCTCACGGCGGCGCGGCCGGCGCGTCCAGCTCGACCGGCGACGGCGGCAGCACCGGGACGTTCACCGAGCCGGCCGGCGGGGGCCCCCCCGGGATGGAGTGCCAGCCGTGCTCCGAGGACTTCACGCAGGTGCTCAACTGCGATGGCAGCGTCAAAGAGACGTGTCCGCCCGATCTCGCGTGCGGATCACCGGGCGTTTGCATGGCGCCGTGCGACGCGGCGACGGCCAACAAGTCGTCGATCGGCTGCGACTACTACGCGGTCACGTTGAGCGCGATGGGCTCGGGCTTCGGCGGGTGCTTCGTGTCGTTCGTCGCCAACACGTCGAGCCAGAACGCCCACATCGAGGCGTCGTGGGCCGGCGCGCCGATCGATCTCGCTGCCCACGCAGCGCTCCCCGTCGGGTCCGGGCCTGACATCACTTACGAGCCGTACGATCCGGCCGCGGGCCTCGCGCCGGGCGAGGTCGCGATCCTTTTTCTCGCCAACGATCCGGGCCCGCACGGAAACTGGATGCCGGCGGCGGCGTGTCCGGTCCCGGCCGCGGTAGGCCTCGACGCGCACGTGCACTTCGGCTTGAACATCTCGACCGGTCGCGGCGACGGCTTTCACATCACGACCGACCAGCCCGTCGTCGCCTACCAGATGTTGCCGTACAACGCGGCCTCGGCGGCTACGACCGGCGCCACGCTGCTCATCCCCACGAGCGCGTGGGACACGAACTACGTCGCGGTGAACGCGTACCGCGCCGCGGATTGGCAAGGGCTGGCGTTGCCGCCGACGATGGCCATCGTCGCGAAAGAGGACGGCACCACCGTCACCATCCTGCCCAAGGTCGACATCCAGACGGGCTACAACGTGCAGGGCGCGCCTGCCAACACGCCGATGGGCTACGTGCTGAACGCGGGCGACACGATCGAGTTCATCCAGACCGAAGAGCTCACGGGCAGCCCCATCCAGTCAGACAAACCGATCGGCCTCTTCGCCGGGCACATGGCGCTTCGTATCCCCTACAACGTCGACTACTCCGATCACGCCGAGCAGCAGATCCCGCCCGTGCGCGCCCTCGGTAGCGAGTACGCCGTCGTGAGCTACCGCGATCGCGTCGAGGGTGTGACCGAGAACCGCATGCACCGCCTCGTGGGCGCCGTCGACGGTACGGTGTTGACCTACGATCCACCGATACCCGGAGCACCGGCGTCGCTCGACCTCGGCGACGTCGTCGAGCTCTACACCGACACGCCGTTCGTCGTCCGCAGCCAGGACGACGAGCACCCGTTCTTGGCGTTCACCTACATGAACGGCTCCGGCAACCTCACCGAAGCAGGCGCGCCCGCCGGCTACGGCGACACCGACTTCTTGCGCGTCGTCGCCGGCAAGCAGTTCCTGAAGCGCTACGTGTTCTTCACCGACCCGACGTACCCCGAGACCAACCTCGTCGTCATTCGCCGGCGCGAAGAGAGCGGCTTCGCCGACGTCACCCTCGACTGCGCGGGCGTGATCGGCGGATGGCAGCCCGTGGGGAGCGGCTCGACCTACGAGTTCACCCGTGTCGATCTGTCGCGGCACGACTTCGAGGGGCAGGGCGCATGCGACACGGGCCGGCGCGAGATGAGCTCGGAGGGCCACTTCGGTGTCTGGGTCTGGGGCTGGGGTAGCCCCGAGACCCGCGCGGGCGAAGACACGCCGTGCGACATCACGCAGCCCGACAACTCGTGCGACGTCAGCTACGCCTACCCGGCGGGCGAGAACGTGCTCCCGATCAACACCGTCGTCGTGCCCCCGGTGCCTCGATGAGCTGGTACGATCGTGCTCGTGTGGCAGGTGCCTTCTTTTCGGCTCGCTGTCGTCGGCGCGGCGGTATCGGGCTGCGTCGCCGACCCGCTCTTCGTCGGGGCCGGTGGCGCAGGCGGCGCCGGGGGCGCGACGTCCGCGGCGTCGTCGTCGAGCGACGCCACCACCGCGGCGAGCAGCAGCTCATCGACCGCGTCGAGCGCCGCCACCACCGCGAGCGCCGGCGGGTCGGGTGGCGAGGGTGGCGGCTGCGAGCTGCCGCCGGTCGCTCCGTGCGGCGGCTTCTCTGACGACTTCTCCGCGCCGCTCGTGGTCCCCGGCGAGTGGATCAGGCACGGCGCGGCCGCAAACTTCACCCTCATGAACGACGAGCTGGTCGTCCACATGACCGCGAGCGCGCAGACGATGTACCTGGAGACGGCAGGCATGTTTCCGTTCTCCGACTGCGCCGTTTGGGCTCGCGTCGTTCAGCCGGCAGAGCCCGTCGACATCATCACGCGCATTTCGGTCGGCCCCTTCGACATGAACAACGTCTACAACATCGGCGTCGCGAACGGCCTGCTCCTCGCTCGTCAGGGCGACATGGTGCTGGCCATGACGGCCTACGACCCGATGACGATGCGCTACGTCCGCCTGCGCGCCGACGCCGACAGCGTGCACTTTGGCCACTCGATCGACGCGGCGTGCTGGAGCGAGATCCACACCGAGAGCATGTCGACGGTCCCGATCTACACCGGGCGGCTCGTGCTGGAGCACATCATGGCGGTCCCGGGCAGCGTGGGCGACGGTGTCTTCGACGACTACAACGTGACGCCCTGATCCGGCTCAGCGCGTAGCCGGCCTCAGCAGCTGCCTCGCCTCGTTCACCTGCGGCACGAAGCGATCCTGCCACTTGCCGGTGTCGATCTTCTCGAGCAGCGCTCGAGCCGCCGCGGCGTCGGCGGCCTTGCCGCGAGCCCTGAGCAGGTGAGCCTTGGAGAGGAGCCACGTGGGGTTGGTCGGCTCGACCGACGCCGCCCGATCCCACAGGCCGAGCGCCTCGTCGAAGTCGCCTCGTGACTCGAGCGCCGCGGCCACCTTGGCGAACGCGTCGCCCTCGCCGGGGTGCCGATCGATGATGCTGAACAGCTGGCGGTGGGCCTCGCTCTTCATCCCGAGCCGGTCCATGGCGGCCGCGACGGTGAGGTCGACCTCGGCGTTGTCGGGGTCTTCGCGCCGCCAGTTGCGCGCCGTCTCGATCACGGCCGCGAGCGCAAAGGGCTGCCGCGCGGGGTCGCCCTGGTGATGCTTGACCTGAAGGGTGAGCAAGCGCTGATACCGCTGGCGCACGAGGCTCATGGACACCTCGACGTCCTTCGACACGTCCATCGAGCGTGTGACGAGCGTCGCGGCGTCGTCGAACCGCCCCAGCCGCTCCGCCGCCTCCGAGGCCGTGTCCAGCGCATCCGCCACGGGGCTCTCGGCCTGAACGAGCGGCTTCAGCGCGCGCTCGGCGTCGCGCGCTCGGTCGAGCGTGAGCAGCAGGCGTGCCATGCCCAGCCTCTCGATCACCCCGGCGCCGCCCGACTGCTCGAAGCGCTCGAGGATGGGATCGACGTCGTCGAACAGGCGCCCGCCGGCGGCGCCGTCGGGGCGCACGCCGCGCGCGAGCGAGTCGACGAACAGGAGGATCTGCATCGCGGTTCCGCGCTTCTCGAGGTGGTCGCGCCACTTGGCCCAGAAGAGCCGCACCCCGACGTCGCCACGCGCGCGGCGGATGATGTCGCGCGTCTGCCATTCGACGGCGGGGGCCAGGCCGCGCTCCAGCGACGTCTCGAAGGACCGCACCAGGAGAGCAGCCGACTCCTCGGGGCGGCTCCATGGGTCTACGAGCGCGCGATGCCGGTCGGCGATGAAGCCCACCTCCGGGTCCTCGGAGAGCAGCTCCCAGATGCGGAGGCTCTTCTGTTGGTCGCTCCACCGGGCGCGCTCGGCGGCGGTGCGGACCACGAGAAACCGCATCTCCGAGCGCATCGCAGGGTCTTTGATCGCGGCCGCGACGCGACGCTCGGTGGCGTCCGATGGCGACGCCTCGCCCTCGAGGTCCATGAGGATCGAGCGGTACGTCACCCACGCGCCGAGCGGGGTCCCTCTCAGGCCGAGCGAAGCGAACGCGGTTCGCCGCTTCGCGGAGTCGGAGACGAGGTTGGCTTCGAGCACGCGGCGCACCGCGTCGGCCGCCGGCAGCGAAGCGAGCGCCCTCTTCTGATCGGGCTCGGCCAGGCGGTCGAGCGCGTGGGACGCGAGCACGAGCTCACCCTTGGTCATCGAGCCGCGCGCGCTCAGGATGGCCGACGCCGCCTTGTGGCTGCAGTCGTCGTCTGCCAGCGCGGCGCAGGCCGCGAGCTTCTCGCGTTGCAGGTCCACGAATGTCTGCGAGCCGGGCTTCGCGCTCTCGAGCCGAGCGTCGAGCCGCACGGGGGTCGCGACCGGCACCATCACCGAGGTCGAGGCCGGCTCGGCCGTGATCTGTGCGGAGCCGTCCGGCAAGAACCGCTGCTCGCGGCCATCGGGCCAGAACACGCTGATCTCGTTGGCGGCTCCGTACGACAGGCGCGCTTCGCGCGACGCGCCCTGACGGATCCACCGTACGCGCGTGATGCGGCCGTCGGCGTCGAACGAGAGCTCGATGTCCTCGAGCTCGGGCGCCTCGTCACCCGCGTCGTCCAGCTTCGGCGCGGCGAAGAGGACCGAGCCGTCGTCTCGCACCGTCACCGTCAGACCGGCGAGCGTCTCCGGCGCCGGCGCGACGAACGGAGCATCGGCTGCGAGGAGCCACGGCGCCGCGCCGCCGACCCTCCGCTGCACCGCCAGATCCAGCTCGCCCGAGTACGATGTGAGGACGGAACCGTCATAGATGGTCACGTCGCCGGCCTGGTCGCGCCACGCCACCGAGCCCTTGGCGTCGACCGAGACGCGCTTGGCCCCCGGCCCCTCGCCCCGCCAGCTGCCGCCCAGGAGCGCGCGGCGTGCCCGCGCGAGCGCGTTCACCGCCGCCTCGGGCGGACCTGCCGGCGCCGCAGCGCGCCCGGGCGCCCCCGTCGTCTCGCTCGCGACCTCGATCGCCTCGCGCGTGAGGTCCACCGAGCTCAGGGTCAGCGCGGGCACGAGCTCGGTCAGGTCGTCGAAGCGTGCGTCGTAGCTCGACACGAACGCGGTCGGGTGGGCGCCGCTGAGCGCGTCGTCGAGGAACTCGACCGAGTAGGTGGACGGCAGCAGCGTGGTCAGGGTCTGGGTCTCGTTCTCGGAGAGCAGGCCGATCATGCCGAAGTCTTGTGGGGCGCTCGGCGTCCCGTTCGCGAGGGACGAGCCCCAAGGATTGCGCGAACGGCGTGATGGCGTCGGCCCCGCCCACCCCGACGCTTCGCCGCGCGGCGCGCGGCGATCGGCGCGGGTGCGCTCCGCCATCTCGGTCGACTTCGACTGCACGATGACGTCGCGGTGGCGACCGCCGAGGCGCCCCGAGCCCGAGCCGAACCCTTGGCCGGTGCCGGTGCCGATCGTCCCGATCGAGCCGAGGCCGCGGCCCCCGCCGCCCTCGCCGATGCCCGACAGACGCAGCCCGCCGAAGCCGCCCTGAGCGAAGATCTCGGTCGGCATGCGGTGCACGAGGTCCCACGATGCGTCGAGCGCGATCGGCTCCGAGCCGAGCGGCTCGTACCGCACGTCGATCTTCTTCGGCGCGTCGTAGACGGCCCAGCCGCTCGGCGCGCGCTTCTCGACGCCGAACTCCTTGTACATGGCGTCGTTCTCGAGGACGAGGAGCGACGTGTAGGGCGTCGCGAGCACGTGCTTCATCGCGAGCGCGACCACCGAGGCGCGCGTCTCGGCCGCGCGCGCGTCCGCCTCCGAGCTCGCGACCCCTGTCGCGCCGGGCCGCGCGAGGAGCGCGTCGACCTCACGCTGCGCCCACAGGCGTGGCAGGTACGCGGCGCCGCCCTTCGACGTCCCCAGATCGACGGTGCGGATGAAGTCCTCGCCCGCTTCGGTCCGACCCTCGATCTTGATCGCGAGCGGCTCCGAGCCGGCGCCCTCGACGCGCGCCACGACGTCGACACGCTCGCCGTCGCACGCGCGGCTCGACAAGAGGTGCGCGGTCGCGCCGCGCGCGGGCTGCCCCGACGCCCCCACCACCTGCGCGGTGAGGCCGCGCAGGCAGGGCGTGCGCAGCGCGGAGACGAAGTCGAAGGCGCGGTCGGCGAGGTTTTCGCCCGTGCCGACGGCGATCGCGAGCCCCGTCCTCTGGTTGGCGATCGCGTCGAGGAGCTTCGTGTCGACGGTGTCGCCCACCGCGACGCCCGCGAACCGAACGCCGGACGGGAGCGCCTTGGACAGGGCGGCGGGGTCGCGGAGGGCGCCGGTCGGTACGCCGTCGCCCACGTAGACGACCGTATCGCCCTCGCGAATGTCGGCGCCGAACGCGGCGGCCGCAGCGTGCAGCCCGACATCGAGGCGCGTGTCGCCGGCCGCGTTCTCTCCGGCGCGGACGAGCGCGGCGTCGAGCGTGGCGCGGTCCCGTTCGTTCGAAGCGGACAGCCGCTCGGTGATCGCTCGTGCGTCGTGATCCAGAGCCAAAACCGTGATCTCGGCGTCGTCGTCGAGCTCGGCGGCGAGCGAACGGACGAACCGCCGCTGGGCGGCGAGCGTCTCGGCCGACCGCGACCCGCTCGTGTCGTAGAGCACGACCCATCGCCCGGGCACGGCGTTGCGGCGCGCCTTTTCGAGATCGGGCGCCACGCTCGCGGCGACGAAGCGCGCGCCGCCCTCGTCGAACGAGCGCGGCGGCTCGGCCTCGCCCTGCGGCCGGCGCATCGCGACGACGAAGTCGTCGCCCAGCGTGTACGACGACGCGGCGAAGCTGGCGACACCATCGGCGCCGTCACGCGAGACGTCGATCTCGTGGCTCGGCGATCGGATGTCGGTTGCGGCCCCGCCGTTCACGCGCACGCGAAAGCTCACCTTTTGCGCCGGCAGATCGACGGGGGGGATGGGCACGACGAGCCGGTCGACGTCGTAGAGACGCTCGATGGTCTGCGTGTACGAGAGAAAGATGCGCTTCTCGGTTCGGCCCGGCAGCGGGAACACCCGCATCGAGAACGAGTTGCCGCTCATCCACTCGAGGAGCGCCGGATCCCGCCGCTGGTAGACGATGCCCTCGTAGATGTTGCGGCCGCGATCGCGGTCGACCACCGCCGCCTCCATCAGGTCGCTGCCCACGTACATGCCGAGGCGCGAGACGGCCGCGCCCTGAGGAAGCGGGAACTGATACTTGCCTTCGAGCTGGCGCACGTCGGCGTTGAAGAACGTCTGGTCGATGGTGGTGCGGGCGACCCCGTCCTCGACGACGATGTCGATCGTCAGATCGCGGATCTCTAGCGGCCGATCCATCCCCCAGCGGGGGTCGCGCGCGATGAGGGTGCCGTGGCGGCGCGGGGAGCCGGGCGTCTCTTCGACGATGGCCTCCTCGGCGCTGCGCGCGAAGCCGAACAGGTGGCTCATGCGCGGCGCGGGCTCGGCCTCGGGGCGGTCGTCGCCACGAACCAGGCTCTGCTGTCCCGCCGCGACGATGGTGTCGCCGCCTCGCCCGGTGAGCTCGACCTTGCCGCGCGCGACCGCGACCTGGGTCTCGGCGTCGCCGGCGCGAACGAGGAACTTCGTGCCCAGGCTCTTCACGCGCGCCTGGCCGGCGTCGACGCGCATCGCCTTGCCGTGCACGACGTCGAAGATGACCGAGCCCTTCTCGACCCGCACCGACGCTTTGCCGCGCTCCTCGATGCGGGCGCCCTCGTCGAGCAGCGCCTTGCTCCCGTCGAGGAGGACGACCTCTTTCGGGCCGTGCCCGTCGTTCTCGTGGACCCGCGTGGGCCGGAGCACGTCGCTCGACAAGAACAGCCCCATGAAGCCGGCCGCGGCCGCGATGGAGCCGAGCAGCACCGCCTCGCGGCGGTTGGTGCGGCGCCGGGGCAACGCGACGACGCTGGCGGTCACGGGCGCCGGTCGCTCGGCCTGACGGCGCAGCAACGCCTCGAGCACCCGCGCGCGCGCGGCCGGGTCCATCGCCGGGGTCGGCGGCGTCGCCCGCAAGAGCTGCTCCACGTTGGCCTCGAGCGCCCCGCTCTCGAGGGCCCCGCTCTCGGGAGCACCGTCGTCACGATGGTTGGTCGAATCGCCGGTCATGACTCCACCTCTGCGAAAGATCGACTCAGGGTCTGGAACGTCTCGCGGAACGCGCGCCTCGCTCGGGCGAGCAGGCTCTTGGCCGCTTCTTCGGTGGCGGCGAGCTCACGCGCGATCTCTTCGAGCGATGCGCCGTCGACGTACTTGCGCTCGAGCACGGCTCGGTAGCTGCCCGGCAAGTGACCGAGCGTCAGGTGCACGAGGTCGCGCGTCTCTTCTCTCTCGAGCGCCTCTTGGGCGAGGGGCTCGTCGTCGAGGCGCTCGAACATCGCCAGGAGGGCGCCATCGATTCTGTCCCACATCTCGAGGATCTCCGTTCGTTTGCGCTCGCGCAGGTGGGTGCGCGCCACGTTGCGAGACAGCTGACAGAGCCAGCTGCGCAGGGGGCCCCGCGCCGGGTCGAACTGCGCCAGGCGATCGAGCGCGGTCAGGAACGTCTCCTGAACGACGTCCTCGGCCACGCTCGGGTCGCGGCCCACCCGAAAGAAGACGAACGCGTACAGCCCGTCGACCTCGCGCTCGTAGAGCGCTGTCAGCGCGAGCGGATCGATTGCAGCTCGCCGCACCTGCTCTCCCCCCTCACTCACAGTGAGGGGGGCCGGGGGGGTGAATCCACGGGGACCAGGGTCACCCAGCACGCCGACCGTCCCTCTCGCTCGCCACGTGATGAGTGTCAGGGAGGCGGCTCGAGGTGTCGCAAGAAAAGTTACTTGGTGAACGATCGGGTCACGAAGTCGCGCATTCGTTCGAGAAGCAGGGGCCGAGGCTCCTTTTGGCCGCCCTCGACCCAGTGGGCGAGGAACACCTGGTGGGCGGCGATCATGAGACGCGCGAAGAGGGCCGGGTCGCCCTCCCGGATCGACCCCTCGGCGATGCCGGCGCGAAAGACCGACACCGTCAGCTCGAGGCCCTCGCGCCACTGCCGGCGCTGCTCGGCGGTCGTGAACTTGGGGTCGAGCGCCCAGGGCTGGCTCTCTTTCAGGTGGATGCGCAGGTAGTCGGGGTGCTCGGCGAGGAACGCGACGTAGGCCTCGACGCCCCCGAGCAGCGCGGCCAGGGCGGGTGCTTTGGCTCCGCCGGCCCCGGCGGCGGCGCCGGC